>NZ_CALIAA010000042.1 GCF_938040765.1 uncultured Fretibacterium sp. | reverse complement strand
GTGACCCCGCCGTGCGTCGCCCACCGCGTGTGTCCGATCCCCACGCTGCCCTCCAGAGGGGTGGTCTCCAGCTTCGCCTTCAGGTTGGCCACGCTGCCCACACACTTCACCATGCCCAGGCCCTCGGAGCCCGCAACGGCGATCCCCGCGGAGTCGTACCCCCGGTACTCCAGACACTCCAACCCGCCCACGACGACATCGACGACCCGCCGCGGGCCCGTATAACCCATGATCCCGCACATTTTGAGGACATCACCCCGCTTCAGACCATTTTCTTTTTTCCAAAGGCGATGCCCGCATCGCCTCCCAAATCGTACGCTGCAGAATCATCATACAAACATACGCAGCATCCTAGTCAATGATACCCGACAATCCCCGTCCGGGAAACCGCCATGTGCCACATCTCAAAAATCAAAACCACCGGCCCTGCAAGGCCCCCAATCAATCATCCTCCTACAGACACCATATAAGTTGCTTCGCAACTCTTACGCGCTCCAAGCCGCAGTTTGTCCTAAAGGGCAAAATATTGCGTATACTGAGGATCCATCTTGCGGGGAACAAATTGTCCAGCTCCACGCTTACCGTGAAATTTTCCATCTTCTATGATTATTGCTCCCCTGGAAATCGTCATAACAGGCATCCCCTTAATCTTCATTCCATCGAAAAGACAATAATCCACGTTATTGTGCAACATCCCTGCGGACAACGTCACCGTCTTCTCCATATCTACTATAGTGATATCCGCATCGCTTCCCGGGGCAAGTACACCCTTTTGAGGATAACAGCCGTAAAGTTTCGCAATATTAGAACTAACAAGCGCACATACCTGCTTGATAGACAAACGGCCTTTATTCACTCCTTCGGAAAGTAAGAGCGGCAAACGAGTTTCAATTCCTGAGACTCCATTGACTACCTTACGAAAATCCCTAATGATCTTACCATCTGGGCCTTTCTCCAAAAACATCTCTTTCTCCGCCCGGGAGTATGTGCAGTCATCAGAACCTGTAACGGATATAGTGCCGTTTCGCATTCCCTGCCAGAGGGATTCTGCTTCATCTTCGGTCCTGAGAGGTGGTGAGCATATATAGAGGTGGCCGTCCGGGAGATCATAATTATCGCTGAAAAGGAAGAGATAATGCGGACAGGTCTCGACATAGATCGGAACACCCTTTTTTTGTGCCGCCTCCGCTACACCCAAAGCAGCTCCGTTTGTTGTATGGACAACAAGCAAGGCATTGCCAACAACCCGACTGAGGGACAACGCTCTGGAAAAAGCTTCTGCCTCACATAAAACGGGCTTTGCCGCTGCAAAATAGTGCCAGTCCAATTTTCCAGACCTCACGAAGCGATCCAGGTTATATTCAGCAATAACGTTGCTTTCCGCGTGTACCATCGGCAACGCCGATAATTCCTTCGCCCTTTCGAACACGCGCATCAGCGTCTCATCCGTCGCCATGACCCCTTCCCTGCGGTAAGTCATGAAGAGTTTGAAAGTGGGACAACCACGATCCACCAATCCTTCGATCTCGGCGATCCTCTCTGGAGGGGCTTCGACGAATTTACCGTGGATACTATAGTCGATGGCCGACTTGGACATATCCTCTTTACGTTTTTCAAACGCGTCTAGGACAGACATGCCTTTGAAAGTATTCGTAAAGTCCATAAACATCGTTACCCCGCCAAAAGCCGCTGAAATACTTTGCGTATAAAAATCATTTGCTCCAAGGCAACCTTGGAAAGGTGCCTCGACATGCATGTGGGCATCGATGGCTCCCGGCATGACATATTTCCTTGAAGCATCAATCACTCGAACCGTTTCGGGAAAATCCTGTGCATATCCGATGGCCCAGATTTTATCTCCCTTGACAGCGATGTCTGCCGACACGATAGTGCTATCAAAAACCAGT
>NZ_CALIAA010000041.1 GCF_938040765.1 uncultured Fretibacterium sp. | reverse complement strand
ACGGTAAACGGGAGGGTTACGATGGAGACCGTCATTACGGGAGCCGTCGTCTCCTGGGTGCTCCACCTGCTCTCTAGGAGCTTTCCGTCCGCCCGTCCCCTGCCCTTCATCTCGGTGCTGCGTCACCTTCCCGGGGGGCTCTTCTACCTTTTCCTTCTTCTCATCGAGATCGTGAAGGCCAACCTGCAGGTTATCCGGCTGGTCCTTTCCCCCGTCATCGAGGTGGAGCCCTGCCTGGTCCGCTTTCGCACCGACCTCAGGACCGAGGCAGCCCGGGTGGTGCTGGCCAACTCCATCACCCTGACCCCCGGCACCCTCACCGTCTCCCTCGAGGGAAACGACCTCCTGATCCACGCCATGGACCGCGGCATGACCCGCGGGCTGGACGAGTCCGTCTTCGTCCGGCAGCTGCGCCGCATGGAGGAAACGGCCGGGACGAAGAGGGAAAAGATAAAGGAGGCGGTTTCCGATGCCTGACACTGCAGCGCTTCAAGGTGCGCTCCTGCTCGGCGGTTCGGCCTTCCTGTCCGTCACCATCTTCTTCTGCCTGTGGCGGGCCATGCTGGGGCCCCGATTCACCGACCGCATCATCGCCGTCAACATCGTGAGCACCAAGGTCATCGTTTTGATCTCCATGCTGTCGTTTCACATCGGGGAACAATATCTCGTGGACATCTGTCTCATCTACGCCATCATCAGTTTTCTGTCCGTCGTGGTCCTGGCCCGGGCGGTCCTCGGCCGGCAGGACCAAACGGAAAAGCCTGAAAACGGGAGGGCATCCTCATGATACGCCTCGTCATCGCTGCCGTCCTGATCCTGGGCGGACTGTTCGTCCTGGGCATCGCCACACTCGGAATCTTTCGGTTCGAGTCGGTGCTGAACCGCATTCACGTGGCCGCCAAATGCGACACTCTGGGGGCCCTTCTGGTGCTCGTCGGTCTGACCGTCCTCTCCGGGCCGGGAGCGTTCTCGCTCAAGCTGACGCTCGTCATCGCCTTCCTGTGGCTGGCCAACCCCGTGGCAAGCCATCTCGTAGCCCGGGCCGAGGTCGCCACGAACGAACGCATCGGCGAGACCTGCGACATCCTGGACCTCGACGATATCGACGGCCTCGACCCCCCAACGGTTCCCCAAGTGGAACCCACTTCACGCCGACCCCTCGAAGAGCGGAGGTCTCGAGCATGAACATGATGAGCACGGCGGGACCGGCCGAATGGTTTCTCCTCACCTTCCTGGTGGTCTGCGCTTTGGCCGTTTCGGCCTCGCGCAACCTGCTGAACGCCGTCATCATCTTCATGGCCTACAGCCTGGTCATGGCGGTGCTGTGGGTCCTTCTGCAGGCGCCGGACCTCGCGGTCACCGAGGCCGCGGTCGGGGCCGGGGTCACGAGCGTGCTGTTCTTCGTGACGCTCCAGCGGATGGGGGCCCTGCGGCAGAACCCACCGTCGGAGGACCGTAACCCGGAGGACCGTAAGGAGGAGGGACCGAATGCGTGAGGCCGTGAGCGCCCTGTGGCGAAGCTTTTTCGATTGGGTCATGGGCAACGGGCCCCGGCCGGAGGACGAGGCCCCGGTTCCCGAGCTGCCGCCGGAGCTTCCCTTCACGCGCTCGGCGCCTCCACACACGCTCCGTCATCGGGAGAGGAGTCTGGGGGAGCGCTACGGCGAGTGGATGGAATGGCATGGGCCATACTTGTTTCCCCTCCTCTACAGGGGCCTGAGCGTCCTCGTCTGCGTCGTGGTGGCGGGGCTGCTTCTGCTCACCGTGGCTGAGCTTCCCCGATTCGGAGATCCCGCCAATCCTGCCAACAACATCGTGTCCAAGCGCTACGTGGAGCGCGGCCTCGAGGAGACCGGCGCCACGAACATCGTCGCAGGCATGATCCTCGACTACCGGGCCTTCGACACATTCGGGGAGTCTGCGGTGCTGTTCGCTGCAGCAATCGCCGTGATCATGCTGCTGGGGGACGGCGGGCGGAGGTCCAGGGCTCAAACGAATAGGGCCGGGAGACTCCACGGCGAACGGTATGGGGACGACGCCATTCTGCGCGGCGTCGCCTCCCTGGCGGTCCCGGTCATTCTTCTCCTCGGAACCGCGATCGTCGTGAACGGCCACCTCTCGCCCGGCGGGGGTTTTTCGGGCGGCGCGGTCCTGGGCACCGCCCTGATCCTGTACGCGAACGCCTGGGGGTTCGACCGCATTCGACAGTTTTTCCCGCTTCGGGCCTTCACGATCTCCAGCTGCGTTTCGCTTCTTGTCTACGCACTGGCGAAGGGGTATTCCTTCTTCACCGGGGCCAACCATCTGGAGTCCGGCATCCCCTTGGGCGAGCCCGGCGCCATCCTGAGCGGAGGGCTGATCCTGCCCCTCAACATCTGTGTGGGGATCATCGTCGCGGGAACGCTCTACGGGTTCTATGCGCTCTTCGGCGAGGGGGAGATCTAGGATGCTGACGGAGGGACTGTTCGTCAACCATTACGAGGCCGTCGCCGTGATCCTCTCGGGCATAGGGCTGACCAACCTGCTGCTCCAGAGGAACCTGATTAAGAAGATCATCGGGCTGAACATCATGGATACGGCGGTCTATCTGTTCCTGGCCGCCAAGGGCTACGTGGCGGGGCGGGGCGCGCCGATCATCCAGATTACCCAGGACGGCATTCCAGCGGCCGGGGCCTACGTCAACCCCGTTCCCGCCGGTCTGGTCCTGACGGGCATCGTCGTCTCCGTGAGCGTCACCGCCTTTGCGCTGGCCCTGACGCTGCGCTTCTACGAGGCCTACGGGACCCTGAACATCGACGAGATGTTCATCCGGATGCGGGAGGCTCGCCGGCGGGACGAGGGGAAGCCGTGACGATGGCCGGAACCTTTGCCTACAACGTTCCGTTCCTCAGCGTTTTTCTGGCGCTGCTGACGGCGATCGTCATTCCCCTGCTCTCCCGCGCGCCGCGCGCCGCCGAGCGGCTGACGATGGCCGTCACCGCTGTGGTTGGCGTGCTGTCCGCGTACCTGCTCGCCAACGTTGCCTGGACGGGAGACAGCTTCACCTTCATGATGGGGCACTTCCCCGCGCCATGGGGCAACGAGCTGCGCGCCGGTCCCCTGGAGGCGCTCCTGGCCCTCTTCTTCTGCGCCGTCCTGTTTCTCTCCCTTCTGGGGAACTTGGGCTCCACGAGGGAGGACATCCCGGAAGGACGCCGCGGTCCATACTACGTTATGATCAATCTGATAATGAGCTCCCTTCTGGCGCTCATCTACACCAACGACATCTTCACGGCCTACGTGTTCATCGAGATCAACACCATCGCGGCCTGCGCTATCGTCGCGGCGAAGGACTGCGGCGAGACCATCCGGGCCGCACTGCGCTATCTGGTGATGAGCCTGGTCGGCTCAGGGCTCATCCTCATCTCCATCTCTTTGCTCTACGATCTGACGGGACATCTGCTGATGCCGGACATGCACGCCGCCATCGCGAAGCTGGCCGCCACCGGGCATTACACCCGATCCCTGACCGTCTCCCTGATCTTGATGACGATAGGCCTGTCCATCAAGAGCGCGCTCTATCCCTTCGGGGCCTGGCTTCCCGACGCGCACGGCAGCGCGACGAACGCGTCGAGCGCCGTCCTCTCCGGACTGGTGCTCAAGGGACATATCTTCCTGATCCTCAAGGTCTTCTGCCGGGTATTCGGCACGAATACGGTCCGGCTCCTGCGCGGGGATACCATCCTGCTGGGCTTCGGCATTCTGGGCATGGTCGTGGGATCGATGCACGCGCTGCGCCAGACGAACGCGAAGCGCATGATCGCCTGGTCCTCCGTGGCTCAGGTCGGATACATCTTCATGGGGATCGGCCTGAACACCCCCGCCGGCTTCGCCGCGGCCTGCCTGCACATCCTCGTGCACGCGACGGTCAAACCGATGCTCTTCACGGCCGTCGGAGGCCTCGTCGACGTGTCAGGGCACGACAAGGAGCTTCACGCCCTGAGGGGCGCGTTCTACCGGAACCGTTGGGCCGGCGTAGGGCTGGTCACGGGAGCCTGTTCGATGGTCGGCATTCCGGCCTTCGCCGGCTTCGCCTCGAAGCTCTGCCTGGCCTCAGCCGCGATCGAGGCGTCCGAGGCCATTCCGGGCCTGACGGCGCTTGCGCTCAGCTCCCTGCTGAACGCCCTCTACTATATCCCTGCGGTCATCGTCATCCTGACGCCCCGGGACGGGACGGAGGATCGGCAGGCGGGAGGGCGTCCTCCATCGTCCCGCAGCTTGTCCTATGGGGGGACGATAGCAGCGTTTCTGGCCCTGACCTTCTTCCTGGGACTGTGCTACGGCCCCGTGATGCGGGTGATCGAATGGGGACTGGAGGTCCTGGGATGAGGAATCCTTCCCGGTCACCTTCACTATCCTTATCTCCACAGTCCTTATCCGAATCCGTGCTTGCCGATGGAGGTGGGCTCTCATGATGAACCCGGCCCTGCTTGCGGCCTTTCCGGTCGCGTTTCCCATCTTTTCGGGGATGGCGCTGCTGCTGTTCCCTATCCGTAATCAGCGGCTCCGCCACCGTTACGCGGCGTCCGTAACCTTCATCAACGCTCTTTTGCTCCTCGCAGCCGTGTTTTGGGCCGGAGAGGGGACCTTCACGTTCTGGCGCGTCACGGAGTCTCTGGCGCTGTCCTTCCGCCTGGACGCCCTGGGAAAAATTTTCGCCGTTCTGGTCTCCGTCATCTGGCCCCCCGTGACCTTCTACGCCTTCGAGTACCTGAAGCGCCGTCCCCCCGAAGAACGTTTCTTCGCCTTCTTCCTCACGACGCTCGGCATCCTGATCGGCATCGCCTGCGCGGCCAACTTCCTGACGCTCTATCTCTTCTACGAGCTGCTGACCTTCGCGACCCTGCCGCTGGTGATGCACTCCCTGAGGAGGGAGGCCATCCGGGCCGCCGCAAAGTACCTCGTCTACTCCATCACAGGGGCGTGCCTGGCCCTGACTGGATTCTTCTTTTTTTATCGGTACGGCATATCCACGGATTTCACGCCTGGCGGCGTCCTGGATGCCGCCCGAATAGCCGGGAAGGAGAAACTGATGCTGACGGCCTCCTTCTTGACCCTCGTCGGGTTCGGTGCGAAGGCAGGATTGGTCCCCCTGCACGCCTGGCTCCCGACGGCGCACCCCGTGGCGCCTACCCCCGCGAGTGCGGTTCTGTCCGGCCTGATCACCAAGGCAGGGGTGGTGGCCATCGCCCGCACAATCTACTTTCTGGTCGGCCCCCGTTTTCTGCGCGGCACCTGGGTGCAGACGACCCTGATCGTCCTGTCGCTCCTCACCATCTTCCTGGGCTCGATGCTGGCCTACATGGAAAAACACCTGAAGAAGCGCATCGCCTACTCGTCCGTAAGCCAGGTGTCCTACATCGTCTTCGGGCTGATGCTGCTGACCCCGGACGGCATCAAAGGGGCCCTGCTGCAGATCGTAGCCCACGCCCTCGCGAAAACCAGCCTGTTTCTGAGCGCGGGGATGGTCATCTACTTCAGGCTGTCGCGCTTCAACTACCACTACGTGGACCAGCTCAGGGGCGTCGGAAAGGACCTGCCGGTCGTCATGATCGGCTTCACGCTGGCCTCCCTTTCCCTGGTCGGGATTCCTCCCACGGGAGGATTCGTCGGCAAATGGTTCCTGGCGGTCGGCGCGCTGCCCCCGGGGCTCGGCTGGCTGGGTCTGTCCGGCGTGATCGTGCTGCTGGTCAGCGCGGTGCTCACGGCGGGCTATCTGCTGCCCGTCGTCACAAGCGCCTTCTTCCCCGGAAAGGACTACGACGAGGGCTCGATCGAGCCGATGCTGTCCCGACCTCCCGCGAACATGCAGCTCCCCCTGACCCTCCTCAGCACCGCGGCCCTGCTGACGGGCGTGTTCGCGGGACCGCTGGTCCGGTACTTCGGACGGTTCGCGGCCACCGTCCTTTGAAGGAGGCGACGATTCATCCATGCTGTCCATGTCCTTCGTGCCATTCACGCCATTGCCCGCCTGGTTTCTCATCGTTCCCATCCTCCTCCCCGCAATCGCCGCAATCGCCATCCCGACGGCGGGGCTGAGGGGCCGGACGCGGCTCGTGTTCTACGTGGGCACCGTCACGACGCTGAACACGCTCCTCAGCCTCCTTCTGATCCGAAACACCCCCCAGGAGACGCTGACGCTGTTCCGCATTTCACCCGCCCTGGCGTTCGCGCTACGCCTGGACGGGCTGGGGGTGGTCTTCTCCGTGCTCGTGTCGGTCCTCTGGGTGCCGACGACGTTCTACGCCTTCGAGTACATGAGGCACGAGGGGCGGGAACACGCCTTCTTCGCGTGGTTCACCCTGACCTACGGCGTGGTGCTCGGCATCGCCTTCTCCGCCAACCTGTTGACTCTTTACTTTTTCTATGAGCTCATGACCCTGACCACACTGCCCCTGGTTATGCACGCCATGGACGGCCGTGCCCGGTTCGCGGGGAAAAAGTACCTGACCTACTCGATCGGCGGTGCGTCCTGCGCCTTCTCCGCCCTGGCCTTCGCGCTCCTGCACGGGGCTGGAGCGCCCTTTGCGCCGGGAGGGATCCTCGACGCAGGCTCCCTTGCCGTGCCGCGGAACACGCTGCTCACCTTCTATTTTCTGGGATTTCTAGGGTTCGGCGTCAAGGCCGCGGTCTTTCCGTTCCACGGATGGCTGCCCTCCGCATCCGTCGCCCCCACCCCGGTCACGGCGCTGCTCCACGCCGTCGCGGTGGTCAAGGGCGGCATCTTCGCGGTCATCCGCCTGACTCACTATGTATTCGGCCCGGAGTCCCTGCGCGGAAGCTGGGCCCAGGCTGCCGCGTTGGCCCTGGCCTGCCTCACGATCGTCTACGGGTCCGCCAGGGCTCTGTCCTCCCGGCACCTGAAGCTGCGCTTCGCCTGGTCCACGGTCGCACAGCTCTCCTACATTTTGATGGGGACTCTGCTCCTGACCCCGGAGGGCCTCGTCGGCGGCCTGACCCACATGGTCGGGCACGCACTGATGAAGATCAACCTGTTCTTCTGCGCGGGCGCGGTCCTCTGCAAAACGAACCGGGAATACCTGTTCGACATGCGCGGCATCGGGATGGGGATGCCGAGGATATTCCTCTGTCTGGGCATCTCGGGGATGGCCCTCGCCGGCCTTCCGCCCCTGGCGGGTTTCATGGGCAAATGGCAACTGGGGGTCGCCGCCGCGGCCGTTCCCTGCGGATACGTCGGCATCGCCGCTATGATGCTGTCATCGCTGCTGACAGTGCTCTACATTCTCTCCATCATCGGGACCGCCGTCCTGCCCGGGAGAAATTTCGATTTCTCCAGGGCCAACCGCGGCGTCGAGGACCCAAGCGCTCTGATGACCGTCCCGATGTTTGCCCTGGCCGCCGCGGCCGTCCTGTACGGCCTGTACGCGGGGCCGGCGATCCGCTTCTTTGGACGGATCGCCGCGGGCCTGCTCTGATTTCGGTATGGGATTCAACCCCATTTTTGTCGAGGTGATCGCATGAGCGGCAACTGTATCCTGTTGTTTCCAATCGTCTGGCCGATACTGGGAGGGGTGATGTCCTTCCTCGCCGGGCGCGTCAGCAAACGTCTCCGCGACTATACCGCCGATGTCGTAGCCCTCGTCGAGCTCGCCGCGGCCTGCCACCTCGGATATGTGCTGGGAGACGAACAGGCCTCCTTTCTGCGCATCGACGGATTCTGCGCGTTCGGCCTATCCTTCAAACTCGACGGGTTCCGGTTCGTCTACCTCCTCGTCATCGCCTTCATGTGGTTCGCCGCCACGCTTTTCTCCCGCGAGTACCTGGCCCACTACCGGAACCGGAACCGCTATCACCTCTTCGTCCTCTGGACCCTCGGAGCCATCGTGGGCGTCTTTCTCTCCGAGAACCTCTATACCACCTTCATCTTCTTCGAGATCATGTCCCTGACCTCATACATCATGGTCATCCAGGACGAAACGCGGGAGGCGACGCGCGCAGCCGGGACCTACCTCGCCGTCACCGTCATCGGGGGGCTCGTCACCCTCCTGGGGCTCATTCTGCTCTACGCCCAGACCGGGACGCTGGAGATGTCCCTGCTCCCCGTGGCCGCGTCCAACATGCTCAACCGCTCGGAGCTCTACGTCGCAGGGATCCTCATCTTCGTTGGGTTCGGGGCCAAGGCCGCCGTGTTCCCCCTCCACGTCTGGCTCCCCACGGCGCATCCGGTGGCCCCGGCCCCGTCGAGCGCACTGCTCTCCGGCGTCCTCACCAAGTCCGGCCTGTTCGGGATCCTCGTGCTCAGCACGGGGATATTCCTCCACAACGCCCTCTGGGGACTGATGCTCCTGGCGCTCGGCGTCAGCACCATGGTCATCGGCGCCGTGCTCGCCCTCTTCTCGGTCGACATCAAACGGACCCTCGCCTGCTCGTCCATGTCCCAGATCGGATTCATCCTCACGGGCATCTCCATGCAGTGCTTCCTCGGGGAGGACAACGCCCTGGCCGTCCGCGGCACCATGACCTACATGGTCAACCATTCTCTGGTCAAGCTGGTGCTCTTCCTCGCCGCGGGCGTCATCCACATGAACACCGGCAAGCTGAACCTGAACGAGATCCGGGGATACGGGCGCGGCAAGCCCTTGCTCCTGTTCGTATTCTCCATGGGAGCACTCGGCCTCGCCGGGGTGCCCCTCTGGAGCGGATACGTCGGCAAGACGCTCATCCACGAGAGCATCGTCGAGCACATCCACCAGCTGCACCTGCCGACGCACACGGGCGCCATCTCGGAGCTGCTCCACTCCGGGCTCTTCGACCTGGAGACCGAGGTCGTCCTCTTCCAGTCCGTGGAATGGATATTCTTGATCTCGGGGGCCTTGACCGTGGCCTACATGCTCAAGCTCTTCGTCGCGCTCTTCCTGACCGAACCGACAAGACCGCCACACTCCAGGCGGTCCTATGTCAGCGTCCCCAGCTCGGTCATCCTGTGCCTCTCCGCCCTGCTTCCCCTTCTCCTCGGCCTCTTCCCGAATCGGCTCATGGACCCCATCGGAGCATTAGGCGCGCCGTTCATGAACGGACACCCCCCCTCGCACCCCGTCGATTATTTTGCCTGGGCCAACCTGAAGGGCGCGATGCTGACGCTGGCCCTGGGCGCAGCCTTCTACTTTATCATCGTCTACGTCCGACTGATGCGGGAGGATGCGTCGGGACGACGACGCTACGTCGACCTTTGGCCCCGATGGATGGACCTGGAACGCCTCCTCTACCGTCCCATTCTGACCGGACTCCTGCCGTTCCTCGGCGCCCTCCTCGCCCGCGTCGTCGACGTCCTGTGCGACGGCCCCGTCTCCATGCTCCTCGGCCGCGCGGACCGCAAGCGCTTCGTCGTCCAGCCGAAGGACGAATATTTCGGCGTATATGCGAAAGGGGATGCAGCCGCATC
>NZ_CALIAA010000040.1 GCF_938040765.1 uncultured Fretibacterium sp. | reverse complement strand
CGCTGCCGTAACGTTTGCCCAGGCCCCGTATCCGCACGAAGGGACCGACCCCGGAAGTCATGGCGCCCCCATACCTTCGGCGCAGCGACATAGCTTTTTCGAGAGCTCGGCCCAGGACAACGCTTCCTGGAGCGCCTCGTCGATCCCGACCGCAGGGATCGACACCCCCCGATCGTGAAGCATCGACATCAGACATTCCAGGAAAACGCCTCTTCCTTCGACAATGGAGCATTCCGGCAGCAGCCGCATCGATGCGATCTCCCCGCCCGGGTATCCAACGCAGGTCCGATCGACACCGCAAGAAGGGCTGCCGTCTACGCCGACGATCCCAAGGACCTCGTAATCGTTGCGAAGGTAGTCCTCCATCTGGTCCACAACGTCCTCCAGAAGGGCGCGGCAGTGCTTGCGATACTTGGGGACGTCGTACTGCTCCCGCGTCATCCCCCATCGGCGGCATCCCCCGTAGGTCTGTTCGGGGCAGGGAAGCTGCACGATACCGACGCCGTCCCTCAGGAGCCCCTCGACAATAACGGGGATCGCCCCCGGGGTCTGTGCAATACCGGCAACCTTCGCGTTCGCGTTCAAAATACAGTGCGCCAGCGCCACTATTTTTCTGCCTCTCTTCACGTCTTCTCCCCTTCCGGACTAGGCTTCGAGGGCCCTCTCGAGGCGCCGGGAAAAACAGGCCACCGTCTCCGTCAAAATGTAGTAAACCACCGCCACCGCCAGGTAGATCTCAAAGGCCCTGTAGGTTCGAGTATAAATGAGCTGCCCGATCCGGGTCAGCTCCATGATGGACAGAACGGAGACGAGGGAAGAGTCCTTGAGAATCGAGGAGAAGGCGTTGACCAGCGCGGGCAGGGCCACGCGCAGCGCTTGGGGAAAGACAATGAAAATCAGGGCTTCCAAACGCGTCAGGCCCAGAACCTGAGCGGCCTCCTCCTGTCCTCTCGGCACAGCGCCCAGAGCACCCCTGAGTATCTCCGATATGTACGCCGCGCTGTTGAGCCCCAAAGAAAGGACCGCCGCAACGTAACGCGGCATGTTGAGCCCTATGGACGGCAGCCCATAATAGATGAGAAACAGCTGGATCAAAAGCGGCGTTCCCCGAAAAAAGGAGACGTACCCCCCCAACAGGGCCGAGAGGAGCCCAGCCCGTCGGCGCAGGACCCCTACGACCGTCCCCAGAGCAAGGGCCACAAGGAAGGAAAAGCACGTCAAAAGAAGGGTCATGCACACCCCTTCTGCAATGGCCCCGGCATTGGCGACGATGATGTCCGTTCGGAACTCCATACGCTACTTTACTCGGCTACGAGCCACTTTTTCAGAATCTCGTCGTATTTCCCGCTCTCGCGGAGCTCCTTCAGCGCCGCATTCAGGGCGTCCGTCAGCGAGGAGGAGTCCTTTTTGAGGACCATGACGATCTCGGAGGGCTCGCCCACCTCGCCCAGGACGTGGAAACCTCCGGACGTCGTCCTGATCTGGTTGACCGCGTAGGCATACCCGACGATCAACGCATCGATGCGCTTGTTCTGCAGGTCCAGAAATGCCTCGGGATTGTAGTTGAAGCGTCGGACCTCCTTGAGGCCCTCCATTTTGTCGGCCACCTGCTCCGACGCGGACCCCATCTGGACGCCGACGACCTTGCCCCTGAGGTCGTCGACCGATTTGAAGCGTTCGTCTCCCGTCCTCACGACGGCGACATCGGACAGCCGGTAATACGTGTCCGTCATGCTCACATTCTCCTCCCGCGTCTCGGACCTCGACATGCAGGAGAGCAGGACGTCAAAGTCGCCCTTGTTCACACCCGCGATCAGCCCCGGCCACTCCGTGTCCCTGAACTCGGCCTTAACCCCAAGTTTTTCGGCCAAAGCCCTGCCCAAGTCCACATCGAACCCCTCGAACTCCCCCGTAGTCTCGTTTCGGGACTCAAAGGGAGGATAGGCGGCACAAAACCCGACGACCAGAGTCCCCCGGTCCCGGACGCTCTTCAGCGCATCGGCAGCCCAGGAGGCCCCTCCGGCCGCCAGGCACGTCAGGAAAGCAAGGGATACAACACCGACCATCTTCTTCAAAACACTCATCTTACAGCTCCCCTTCATTGTATTGTCTCAGTATATCCGCATGGGAGAAAATCAATAATGACGTCTCATGGTGCGCCGCAAAAACATTCGGGTCCTTTCAAGACCGGGGGCCTCGAAAATTTCCTCGGGCGATCCCTCCTCCTGGACGCTTCCCTCCGCCATGAACACGACCTTGTCCGAAACCTCACGGGCAAACTGCATCTCGTGCGTAATGACCAGCATGCCCATGCCGTTTTTTGAAAGGTCGGACATGACCGTCAGGACCTCCCCCACCAATTCGGGATCCAAGGCGCTCGTCGGCTCGTCGAACACCAGATGGGACGGAGACAGGGCCAAAGCCCTCGCAATCGCCACCCGTTGCTGCTCTCCTCCCGAGAGCCGACCCGGTTTGTGCCGGGCCTTGTTCTTCAGGCCCACCCGCTCCAACAGGCTGGAGGCGAGCTCCCTGGCTTGTCCTTCGTCCATTTTCAGACAGCGCCTGGGGGCAAACGCCACATTCTCCAGCGCCGTCATGTGCGGCCAGAGATTGAAATGCTGGAAGATCATGCCGGTACGGCGACTCATGGCTCTGGGACGGCTCCGCAAAGACGCCACATCCTCGCCGAAGAGCGTTATCGATCCCGCGTCATAAGTCTCCAGTCCGCAGATGCAGCGGGCCAGAGTGCTTTTTCCGGATCCGCTGGGACCAATGACCACCGTTGTACGTCCCCTCTCGAAACGGCAGGAAATCCGATCCAAAACACACAGAGCCCCAAAGTGTTTCGTCACGCCCCGGACATCGATCGCACTTCCGTCGTCCCTGTCATCGAGCATAGCGACACCTCACCCTATACGCCCCCTATTTTTGAATCGAGCGCTTGTCCCCATTCGGGAATTTTTCCGCCACAAGCATCGAGCCAACGGCCCGCCGTCCCGCTGCACCTCACGATTCGCATCCCCCTCCATATTCGCAGGCCGTTTTTGGAAGATGGTACGGCAGTCTTAGGACGGATCGGGCAAGGGCCTCGACGCTGCCGTAACGTTTGCCCAGGCCCCGTATCCGCACGAAGGGACCGACCCGGGAGGTCACGGCGTCCCCCTATCTCCACAGGAGAAAGACACGATGCTCCCCCGGGGCGGAACTACTTCGCGGTCTCCCTGGGATAGACGACCAACTCGTTGTAGGTGGAGACCGGGCATTTCTCGCGCTTGTAGACGACGTCGATGAGCTCCATGATGACGATCTCCATCGTGGTCCGCGTGATGCTCCCGCTCTTCATCATGTGGCCGCCCCACATTCTTCCGTCCCCATCGGCAATGGAGAGGTGCAGGTGCCGCCCACCGGGCTCGAGCGTTCCGCTCAGACAAATCGTCTCAAAGTCCCCCTTCAGCAGGGTCCCCTCTTTGCGGTTGGCAAACCGAAGGTGCGCCTCGGAGAGGCTCCCCACCGACGACACGATCGCGGCGGCCTCGATGCCCTTCTTCTCGACGAAGG
>NZ_CALIAA010000039.1 GCF_938040765.1 uncultured Fretibacterium sp. | reverse complement strand
CCCCAGCAGCCCCTTTGCATCTCTTTCCCTCGAAGCCCTTTTCCCAGGACCTCTTTCTTCCGGAGCCCTTTCTCCAATAGTCCCCCTCAGCGCCCTCTTATTCCGTTCGGGAGAACTGCGGGGCCGCCCAAGATCGTCCCGGTGCCCCCTGCTGACCCGAATCTCCAGGAAGGAAGGCCCTCCATTTGAGGAAGGCCCTTCGTTTCTCGAAAAGGACTCGAGGGCTTCCTCAATTTCTCCCAAAACGCATGCCGTAGCGACGTGACGATAGCCACAGGCTTCCGCGATCCTGACGAGGTCGATTTGCAGGGCAACCGTCCTCTGCCCTCCGACGGAATCGTGAGCGCCATTGTTCAGGACGACATGATACAGGTTACGACAACTCGACTGCCCTATGATAGCCAGAGCCCCCATGTGCATCAGGACCGCACCATCCCCGTCAAGACAAAGGACGGGACGATCCGGACGGGATAACGCAAGCCCCATTGCAATCTGCGATGCGTGTCCCATGGAGCCCACCGTCAGGAAATCCCGATCGTGAGCCACACCGCTCCTCTCCCGACACTCGTAGAGCTCCCTCGAGATATGCCCCGTCGTTGAGACGAAGACTGCCCCCTCCGGAGCACACGCCAGGACCCTCTCAATGGCTGCCTCACGGCTGAGCGGAAGACTCTGAGCCTGACAATCCGAATCTCCGTCCGCCGAGGCAGACCCCCTTTGGAACGTTCCGCCGCGCACCAGCAGGGCGGCAGGGGCCTCCCGCGCACGGATATCCCCAACGATTCGCGCCAACTGTCCCTCGGCCTCGCTCCAATCCTCCGAGAGAATTTCGCAGGGAATATCCATCCCCTCAAAAATCCGGCGGGTAATGATCCCCTGTTTGACATGCTGCGGTTCGTCCTTCCCCCCGGGCTGCCCCCGCCACCCTACAAGCAGGAGCATCGGAATGCCATAGACCTCGGGGGCCGCGAGGGATACCAAAGGATTGAAGGCATTGCCCTGACCGGAATTCTGCATATAAACCAAGGCAGGCGCCCCCGTTCCAAGATAATGCCCGGCGGCCAAGGCGACGGCGCCCCCCTCGTTGGCGGCCGTCACCCGCACGTGGCCGGGAAGCGCTCCTAGCTCCGCGCAGAAATTCCGCAGCAGGGAATCTGGAACACCCGTAAAGAACTCAACGCCCAGGGCACGGAGCTTGTTTAAAAAGATTCCTGGATCCAACATGGGGCTTTATCCTCAAACCAACTCGAGGATATCCCGGATGGGCATGATCATCGCGTCGGCCTCCCGGGCACGCCCGTGTTTCAAAATGCTCTCCGCGACCTTCAACATGGCGGGGTACTCGCTGCGCAGCAGCTGATTCGCATAGATCACCATGCGGATTCCCCTGTCCCTGAGCTCCCTCTCCGTCACCTGGGCATAGGTGCTCGGCACCACGATCAACGGGACGAGGGAAAGCTCCCGAGACTCCCGATAACGTTCGCAGAAGGCAAACACCTCGTCCGGAGATTGCGACTTGCTGTGGATCAGGATGGCATCCGCCCCAGCCTCAACATAGGCCCCGACCCGGCGCAGGGCATCTCCCTGTCCGTACCCCAAAATGAGGCTCTCGCAACGGGCAGCAATCATAAAGTCCTCGGTGACTCGAGCCCTCTTGCCAGTGGCTATCTTTTCGCACATGACCTCGATATCCTCCTGCGGTTGCAGATTGTCCGCCGCATACAGGGAGTTCCGCTTGCGCCCCTTTTTATCCTCGATAATGACCATGGAGACCCCCAAACGTTCCAGGGTCCTGACGGTAAAGCGAAACTGATCGACGTTCCCGCCGCTGTCCCCATCGTAGACGATGGGTTTGGTGGTGACCTCGAGGATGTCGTTCACCGTATGCAGACGATTGGTCAGGTCCACGCACTCAATGTCCGGCTTCCCCTTGGCTGTGGAATCCGTCAGGCTGCTCAGCCACATCGCGTCGAACTCCACCGTTCGGCCATCCTCCGACCTGACGGCCGAATTTTCGACGATCAAGGCGCTGAGGCCACTGTGGGCCTCCAAGACCCTGACGAACCCCTTCTTGTCCAGAAGCTGCTTCAGCCTCCCGCGCCGAATGTCGGGCGTCGTGCCCACCTCCCGAATGGCCTTGTTCAACTGCGTCGAGGAGATGCCGTGGGTGTATTCCGGCTCGACAAGCCTGCCGCCCCACTCCTTCAGCACCTCCACAACCCGGGAGCGCGTCTCGCTCTGCACGCCCTCCCTCCAGTCGGAACCGTGGACCACAAAATCGGGGCGCAGTTGACGAAGGTTCTCCACATAATCCAGAGTGGTCTGAGGCACGACCCTGGAGACCCCCTTCAGATTTTCGACGACGGCGCTGCGCTGCTCGAAGGTCATATAAGGAAGGCGCTTGTAGCTGGCGATTGCCTCATCCGTCAGAACCCCAACAACGACCTCCCCGTACCGTGCCGCCGTATGAATGATGTTGAGATGTCCCGGATGGATGATATCGGCACTCATGGCAACGTAGACCAAAGGCTTTCGTTCCGGCATAACAGACAC
>NZ_CALIAA010000038.1 GCF_938040765.1 uncultured Fretibacterium sp. | reverse complement strand
CCATCGGGACCGCATCGCCGGAGGCCTCTTTGGCGTCGGCGCTCAGGACGTCCTGCTGCCCCTCGGGCGGAAGCTTCGCCGCCAACTGGAGGGACAGCCCCACCGTGTCGAGGATCCAATAGCTCAGGTTTCCGCTGTACCCCGCCTTGCCCGGGGCCATGAACATCTGCACCCGGTCCGGCGGAAGCGCGTTGGCGAACTGCATGAGCTTCAGGGCCTCCAGCGGCGTCAGGTCGGTATCGACGGCGGCGATGACCTCGTCGATGAGGGCGGGGATACGGGGCAGGATCGCCGGGGACTTCAGCTTGGACAGGACGATATCCATGAACTTCTGCTGCCGCTGGACGCGGCCGATGTCCCCCAGAGGGTCATGCCGGAAGCGGACGTACCCCAGGGCCGTCTTGCCGTCCATGTGCTGCTGCCCCTTCGAGATGTTGATGAAGAGCTTGCCCGAGTAGTCCGTGTACTTCAGCTGCTTGTCCACGTAGATATCGATGCCCCCGATCAGGTCTATGATCCGGGGGAAGCTCTTGTAGTTGACCATCACGAAATAGTTGACCGCCATCCCGGTCAGGTTCACCACGGTCTCCTTCAGAAGGTCGATGCCCCCGTAGACATAGGCGTGGTTGATCTTGTCCCAGTTGCGCCCGGGGATCTGCACACGGGAGTCCCTGGGGATGGAGGCCACGCGCACCGACTTGTTTTCCGCGTCGAAGATCGCCAGGGCGATCGCGTCGGTGCGCGAGCCGCCGTCCACGTTGTCCAGCCCCACGACGAGGACGTTCACCGTGCCCAGGACGGGGTCGATATAGGGCCCCTCATCCCTCTCCGGTTGTGCGTCGTCGCTCCCGACGGCCAGGGACTGCCCCAGGTCGAGAGGATCTTTTGGAAACAGGATCTCCTTCAGACGAAAAGCGGCCCCTCCCGAAACTGCCAGAAGGAGCAGGAGGGCGATCCCGAAAATCTTGAGAAATCTCACTGCCGCGACACCTCCATACTCGACGCCTCCACATTCCCGTAGAGCCCCGCGGACTCGATGTACGCCTCGACGAGACGGGGCACCAGGAAGCGTACGCCCCGGCCGTCGCCGGCCCGCCGACGAATCTCGGTGCTGGAGATGGCGAACTCGGGGATCTCGACCAATCTGATATTGTCCCGGATTCCTTCGGGGAGGGAATCCACTCCCTGGACATCATACCCCGGTCGGGTCGCCGTGACCAGCGTACAAAGCGTGGGAAGGAGCAGGTAGTCCACCCACGTATCGATGGAAAGGAGGGCATCCAGCCCCGTGATGAAAAAGAGGTCTTCGGGAGGCGTTCCCCCTGCGATAAACTCCCTCAGCGTGTCCACGGTGTGGGTGGGCCGCTTCCGATCGATCTCCATCCGGGAGACGGAGAACTCCGGAACCCCGGCCGTCGCCAGCAGCGTCATGGCGTAGCGATCCTCGGCGGGCGTCACCCGGCGATCCGTCTTGTGCGGAGGGGAGCCCGTCGGGACGAAGACGATCCGATCGATACCAAGGCAGCGGCGGCATTCCTCGGCCGCCAGCAGATGCCCGTAATGGATGGGGTCGAACGTCCCTCCCATGATGCCCGTCTTGATGGACACAGCGACAACCCTCCCTAGATGGGGGCGCCTGCCCCGCGTTTCAAGCCCGTGCGACGCTGCCTCGACGCGGCCGCCGAACGCCGGAGGGGAAGAAAATGTCCGCCCTCCAGGACGGGGCCCGCCGCACACACAGGGACTACTCGATAATTCTATCAGGTTGGAACTCGAATTCCGCCTCCCCGATCAGGACCCTGTCCCCCTCCCGGGCGCCCGCATCCTCCAGGGCCTCCTCGACGCCGAGCCGTTTCAAAAGGCGCGCGAACTTCATCATCGCGTCCTCCTGGTCGAAGTCGATGCGCCGGACGGAGCGCTCCAGGTTCTCGTGCTCCACGCGGAAGCTCCCGTCGTTCATACGGCGGACCTCGACGGGCTCCGGCCTTCCGCCCCTCCGCCTCGGCAGCTCCCGGACGGCGGGCGCCTCCGCAAGGGAGACGGTGCCCTCGGGACGGGGATAAAGCCTGACAAGCTCGACGATCCTGTCGATCAGGACCGGGATCCCCTCCCCCGTCAGCGCGCTGACGCAAAGGCAGGGGATGCCCAGACGCGACATCTCCTCCTTCAGGATCGCGGCGTTCTCCTCCGAGCCGGGCAGGTCCGTCTTGTTCCCGACCGCCAGGCAGGGACGCTCCGTGAGCCGGGCCCCATAGGCCTCGAACTCGCCGCAGACGATTCTCCAGTTTTTCAGCACGTCGGGCTCGGACAGGTCCACCACGTGGACCAGCACCCGGGTCCGCTCCACGTGACGCAGGAAATGGAGCCCCAGCCCCTTGTCCTCGTGCGCCCCCTCGATCAGGCCCGGGACGTCGGCGATGACGATCTGCTGATCGTCGACGGCCAGGACCCCCAGGTTCGGGGAAAGGGTCGTGAAGGGATACCCCGCGACCTTCGGCCTCGCGCCGCTGATCGCCGCAAGGAGGCTCGACTTCCCCGCGTTAGGGAACCCCACCAGTCCGACGTCGGCAATAAGTTTCAGCTCCAGGGTCAGGGTCCGTTCCTCGCCCGCGTCGCCCTTCTCCGCGAAACGCGGCGCCCGGCGCACCGAACTCGCAAAATGTGCGTTTCCCCGCCCCCCGCGGCCGCCCCTGGCGGCGACGAAGGTCTGGCCCGGCTCGACGAGGTCGGCAAGGATGTTCCCCGCCTCGTCCCGGACCAGGGTGCCGCAGGGCAGGGAGACGCGCAGGTCCTCGCCGTCCGCACCGGTCCGCATCGCTCCGCCGCCGTGCCCCGCGTGTCCCGCCTGAAAGCGGCGGTTGAACTCGAAGTCGGCCAGGGTGACGATCCCCCCCACCGCCTCGAAGATCACACTCCCGCCCCGTCCGCCGTCCGCGCCGTCGGGACCGCCCTTGGGGATGAATTTTTCCCTGCGAAAGCTGAGGGCCCCATTCCCTCCGCGCCCCGCCTTGACCATTATCCTGGCCAGATCGATGAACTTCATGGGCAACACCACCACTCGAAAAAAACAGGGAAGCGCTGATCAAAACAAAAAATGAATATTCTATCACGTATAAATAT
>NZ_CALIAA010000037.1 GCF_938040765.1 uncultured Fretibacterium sp. | reverse complement strand
ACGCAGCCACGTGCGAGGCTATCAGGGACGCGTACCGAACGACGAACCCCAGCACCATGGCCCCGAAGGCGACGGCCCCCTGATGGATGAAGAACCCCGAGTTCTCCGGCGTCACCCCATGCTTCAGCAGCTCGCCCAGAATGAAGTACACGTTCAGGAAGGGCACCAGCATCAGCGCCGCACTGACGGCCGAGAGCACGCAGGAGAGCGTAACCAGCCCCCGCCGCTGCCCGGCTATCTCCAAAAGCCGGGCGATTCCGCTCCTTTTCTTTTTTTCCATAAAAACACGCCCCTTTCCGAAGGAGGTTCCGAGGACAAAACGAAGGATGAGCCAAGAAACGTCCGCAGTTATATTTGATCACACAAACTCTAATATCGTATTTTACAACGTTCCGATCCTCCGGGACATGACCAAACGGGAGCAAAACATGACGGATCGCGAGAAGGGGGACCGAGTCGCCCCCGCCCTCGCAGGAATCCCCGAATTAAGTTCGAGGAACCATAACGTAAAGATTTGCGGGACGACGACGCTCAATATGGGAAGCGAGCGCTGACAGGGTATCGGTTATAATAAGAAAAGAGAAGTGGTGGGTTTCAACTGAACTTTCACAAAGAAGCATTGAAAAGAAACACTTCGAGGAGGGGGATTTTTTTGGAGGTCAAGAAGACGAAAAAGACGATGGATGGAAACGAGGCGGCGGCGTGGGTATCCTACGCGTTTACGGAGGTTGCGACGATCTACCCGATCACCCCTTCCTCCCCGATGGCGGAGCACGTTGACCGCTGGTCGGCGGAGGGGCATCTCAACCTGTTCGGACAGAGGGTGAGGCTGGTCGAGATGCAGGCGGAACACGGGGCGGCCGGGGCCATGCACGGCGCGCTCGAGGCGGGGGCCCTGGCGACGTCCTACACGGCGTCCCAGGGGCTGATGCTGATGATCCCCCCGATGTACCGCATCGCCGGGCAGCTGCACCCCGGAGTGCTTCACGTCAGCTCGCGGACGGTGGGAACCCACGCCTTCTCCATCTTCGGGGACCAGTCCGACGTTATGGCGTGCCGTCAGACCGGGTTTGCGCTGCTCTCCTCGGGCAGCGTCCAGGAGGTGGCGGACCTGGCGGCGGTGGCGCACCTGTCGGCCATCAAGGGACGGGTGCCCTTTCTGCACTACTTCGACGGGTTCCGGACCTCTCACGAGATCCAGAAGATCGAGGTGCTCGACTACGAGGAGTTCGGCAAGCTGTTGGACTGGGGCGCCGTGGATGCGTTCCGCAAGACGGCGCTGAACTCCGAATATCCGGTCCAGCGCAGCACGGTGCAGAACCCGGACATCTTCTTCCAGGCCCGGGAGGCCTGCAACCCATGGTACGACAACCTGCCCAAGATCGTCGAGGGCTACCTGAAGGAGATCAGTCGTCTGACGGGCCGGCACTACGGACTTTTCAACTACTGGGGCGTCCCCGACGCCGAGCGCGTCATCGTGGCCATGGGGTCGGTCAGCGGCGTCCTTCGGGAGGTCGTGGAACACCTCAACGCCAAGGGGGAGAAGGTGGGCTTTCTGCAGGTCCATCTCTACCGCCCCTTCTCCGAGGAGCGCCTGTTCGCGGCGCTGCCGAAGACCGCGAAATGGGTCACCGTTCTGGACCGGACGAAGGAGCCGGGGGCGTCCGGGGAACCGCTGTTCAAGGACGTGGCGACCGCGATGATCGGCCGCGCCGAACATCCGGCCATCTACGCCGGGCGCTATGGGCTCTCCTCCAAGGATGTCTCGCCCGCCCAGATGCTGGCGGTGTTCGACAACATGAGCCAGCCCGAGCCGAGAAACCATTTTACGGTGGGCATCAACGACGATGTCACCCACCTCTCTCTGCCGGTCGGGCCGCTCGTGGATACGGGGGACCCCGGGACGGTCAACTGCAAGTTCTGGGGGCTGGGCTCAGACGGAACGGTCGGGGCGAACAAGAACTCCATCAAGATCATCGGGGACAACACGGACTTCTATGTTCAGGCCTACTTCGAGTACGACACGAAAAAGTCCGGCGGCGTGACGAAATCGCACCTGCGCTTCGGCAGGAACCCCATCCACTCGACCTATCTCGTCAGCTCCGCGGACTTTGTGGCCTGCCACAACCCCTCCTACATCGAGCGGTACGATATCGTGTCCGACGTCAAGCCCGGCGGGGCCTTCCTTCTGAACTGCGCCTGGGACCTCCAGGGGCTCGAGGAGAACCTGCCGGCATCGGTGAAGCGGCAGATCGCCGATAAGAAGATCCGCTTCTACACCCTCGACGCGACGGGCATCGCCCAGAAGATGGGGCTGGGCGGGCGTATCAACACCCTGCTCCAGTCGGCCTTCTTCAAGATCTCCGAGATCCTCCCCATAGAGGACGCCGTGCGCTATATGAAGGACGCCATCAAAAAAACCTACGGCAGCAAGGGCGACAAGGTCCTGAACATGAACTACGACGCCGTGGACCGCGGCATCGAGGGGCTGGTGCAGGTCGAGGTCCCCGCCTCCTGGTCCGCGCTGGAACCCGAACCCGTCCGGCGTCCCGGCGCGGACCTGCCACGCTACATCCGGGAGGTCCTCATCCCCGTGAACGCCCTCAAGGGAGACGACCTGCCCGTGAGCACGTTTGTGGACGACGCCAACGGAACCGTCCCTCTGGGGACCTCCAAGTACGAGAAGCGCGGGACGGCGATCAACGTCCCCCAGTGGATCCCCGAGAACTGCATCCAGTGCAACCAGTGCGCCTTCGTCTGCCCCCACGCCTCCATCCGTCCCTTCCTCCTGGACGAGGGGGAGAAGGCCGCGGCGCCGAAGGACTACGTCACGCTTCCGGGGCGGGGCAAGGGCTTGGAGGGCTACGGGTTCCGCATCCAGGTGGATCCCCTGGACTGCGTCGGCTGCGGAAGCTGTGCCGAGACCTGTCCCGCCAAGAACAAGGCGCTGGTCATGAAGCCTCTGGAGAGCCAGCTCCCCGAGATGGAGAACTGGAACTACTCCCTGACCGTCTCCGAGAAGCCGAACCCCATGGACAAGTTCTCGGTGAAGGGGAGCCAGTTCGAGCAGCCGCTGCTCGAGTTCTCCGGCGCCTGCGCCGGGTGCGGCGAGACGCCCTACATGAAGCTGATGACGCAGCTCTTCGGCGACCGCATGTATCTGGCCAACGCTACGGGATGCACCCAGGCCTGGGGTGCGGCCTCCCCCTGCGTCCCCTACACCACCAACAGTCGGGGACATGGGCCGGCCTTCTCCAACTCGCTCTTCGAGAACAACGCGGAGTTCAGCCTCGGGATGTGCTTCGCCGTCGAGCAGCAGCGCGAACAGCTGGCTATGAGGGCGCGTGCGTTTCTGCCCCGTTGCTCGGACGAGCCCCTGAAGAATGCCCTGACCGCTTGGCTCGACGGCTTCAACAAGACCGAGGGGACGCGTGAACGCGCCGACGAAGCGATAGCGGCCGTGGCGCGCGTCGCCCCGGGCTCGGACGACGAGGATTGCCGCTACCTCTGGCAGAACCGCGAGCATTTCGTCAAGAAGTCCATGTGGATGTACGGAGGGGACGGCTGGGCCTACGATATCGGATACGGCGGGTTGGATCACGTCCTGGCCCTCGGTCCCGACGTCAACATCCTGGTGGTGGACACGGAGGTCTACTCCAATACGGGCGGGCAGTCATCCAAGGCCACGCCCGTCGGGGCGGTGGCGCAGTTCGCGGCATCGGGTAAGAAGGTCAGGAAAAAGGACCTGGGCACGATGGTCATGAACTACGGAAACGTCTACGTCGCTCAGGTGGCGATGGGCGCCGACCCCAACCATCTGGTCAAGGTCCTGAAGGAGGCGGAGTCCTACAGGGGGCCGTCCCTGATCATCGCATACGCACCCTGCATCAACCACGGGATCGTCAAGGGGATGGGCTTCTCCCAGAAGGAGTCCAAGCTGGCCGTCGAGGCCGGATACTGGCACCTCTACCGCTACGATCCCCGGCGGGTCAAGGAGGGGCTCAATCCGTTCGTCCTGGATTCCAAGGCGCCCACCCGCCCGCTGAGGGAGTTCCTGATGGGCGAGGTCCGCTATTCGGCCCTCGAACGGACCTTCCCGGAGGAGGCGAAGGTGCTCATCGCAATGGCCGAGGAGGACGCAAAGGAGAAGTACGAGCGCTACAGGCAGATGGCCGCCGCGAAGGAGATCGGCTGCATCGCCGCCAGCTGATCCGCTCGAATTTTCGCCTCTCGCGGCTTTATCGGGGGCAGAAAGCGAAAAAGTCCCGCCAACCTCTCGTTGGCGGGACTTTTTGTCGTCACTCCGTGATTCTCGGCCTTCGGGCGGGAGAAAGGCCTGCCGATCTTCCTCCTAAAATGCCAGGAGGTACATCAGGGCGATGTTTATCAGGAGCAGCAGCAGCGCCGTGCCCCTCTGCACCCTGAGCACCTCGTTCAGATTCCGGATCCCCAGGCGTTCCGCGGGAAGGACGTTGAAATTCAGCCCCATGGGGGTCATCAGGGTTCCGCAGTAGCCGGAAAGCATCGCGATGATCCCCGCAACGGCGGGATCGGCTCCGAACCGCCGGACGACCAGGGGAATTCCTATCCCCGAGGAGACGACGAGGAAAGCGGGAAAGGCGTTCCCCATCATCATGGAGAAGAACGCCGTAACGACGCAATAGACGGCGGCGGCCATCAGTTTGCTGTCTATTACGACGAACGACTCGGCCATCTCCAGAATGACGCCGCCCATTCCAACGGTTTCGAAAACCACCCCGAAGGCGGCCAGCAGCTGAGGAAGGAGCGCAGCCCACCCCATGATGTCGAACATTCTATGTCCATCATGTACGAGGGCGGCAGGCGTCTCGCGAAAAAACAGCATGAGACCGATAAGAATAACGATGTTGCTGATCCCGAAAGCGAACAGAATTTCTACATTCCAAACCCAATGGAGGGTCAGCGTGGAGGCGAACAAAACCAGGAGGGGAGAAAAAAGCCACCTTCCG
>NZ_CALIAA010000036.1 GCF_938040765.1 uncultured Fretibacterium sp. | reverse complement strand
TCTAAGCGATTCGCACGGCTCATTCTTCGCCGGCTCTCTGCTTATTGCCTACAAATGATTTGGAATTGGAGTACTCTTTTTCGCGGCAGCGGACGTGCCGCGGAGAAGCCGGCGGCCTTGCGCGGGTCCGCCGCCGGTGGTAAGATACCTTCCGGCCCTGAACTCGGTTCGACGTTCCGGATCGACGCGTTCCTGGTTCTGCGGCAATCTCAGAGACAGAGGTGAAGAGGGATGATCCAGAAGGAAAAGAAACAGGCCGTCATGGCGGAGTATCGGACCCACGAGTCGGACACGGGGTCCCCCGAGGTGCAGGTCGCGGTCCTGACCGAGCGGGTGCGCGAGCTGACGGAGCATTTGAAAATCCACAAGAAGGACTTTCACTCCCGCAGGGGGCTCCTCAAAATGGTTGGTCGCCGCCGCAAGCTCCTGCAGTACCTGAAGGACAAGGACTTCAACCGTTATCGCTCCCTGATCGAGCGGCTCGGTCTGCGCCATTAGTTTCCGCTTGGAGGTGTACCGTTCATGAAAAAGGAAATCCATCCCGAATATCAGGAGTGCCGGGTGACCTGCGCCTGCGGCAACTCCTTCACGACCCGTTCCACCCAGAAGGAGATCCGGGTCGGCGTCTGCTCCCAGTGCCACCCCTTCTACTCGGGCAAACGAGGCCGCGTCCTCTCGGAGGCCGGGCGGCTGGAGAAGTTCCAGAAAAAATACGCCGGGGTCAATTACGGCCAGAAGACGGAAGTGTAAAAGGGGCCTCGAGCCCCTTTTGCGTTATCTGGAGCGTTTGGCGCATCCGGCTCCGGTTCGGGGGTGACGGACAATGTCGTGTACGGTGATTCTTCTGGCGTCCACGCCCAATCCGGACGAGCTTGTGGCCGCCGCCGCCAGGATCTGCTACAGGGACGTCACGGCCGCCGATCTCCTGCGGAGGGAGGAGGAGTCCCTCTCGGAGGAGCTGTTGGATCATATCTGGAGAAGCGGCCACCACTCCCCCTTCGAGCACGCCGTCTTCACCTTCGCGGTGGACGGACTGAGCCGTGTCGCGTCACATCAGCTGGTGCGGCACCGTATGGCCAGCTTCAGCCAGCAGAGCCAGCGTTACGTCCGCATGGCCGCTCCGGATGTCGTCGCCCCTCCCTCTGTGGCGGCCCATCCCGAGGCGGCGGCGATTTTCGACCGGCAGGCCCGGGCCGCCCACGAGGCTTACAAAAAGCTCCTGTCCCTGGGCATCCCCGCCGAGGACGCCCGCTTCATCCTTCCCCACGGCTGGGGGACCCGGCTGGTCCTGACGATGAACGCGCGGGAGCTGCACCACTTCTTCCGCCTTCGGCTCTGCCGCAGGGCCCAGTGGGAGATACGGGAGATGGCCCGCCTCATGCTGGCCGAATGTCGCGCCGCAGCGCCGGTCATCTTCCGCAGAGCCGGCCCGTCGTGCCTCTTCGGTCCCTGCACCGAGGCGCGGCCCTGCGGAAGACCCTATAAAGATATGGAGGATCTCCTTGCTATCGAGAAAAACTGATTGGTTACGGCCCTTCCTCCTCTCCGCCGCCCTCATGGCGGAGGAGGCGCGGCGCATGCCCATCGGAGGGCAGGCCGTCATCGAGGGCGTGCTGATGAAGGGCAAAGACCTTTGGGGCCTGGCCGTCCGCAAGCCCGACGGGACGATATTCCGCGAGAGCTGGAACAACAGCTCCCGCATCGGGCGCTATCCCTGGAAGCTCCCCCTTCTGCGGGGGGTCGTCGTCATGTGCGAGATGATGGCCACGGGCTTCCGCGCCCTGTCCCGCTCCGCGGAAATAGCCCTGGAGGAGACCCAGGAGAAGCTCACGGCCAAGGACATTCTGATTGCCGTGTTCATGGCGGTCTTCGCCGTGGCGGGGCTCTTCGTGGCCCTGCCGCTCTGGCTGGCCGACTGGGCGGAGCGCGCCCTCTCCCTCTCGCCCCTCGGGGCGAACGTGTTCGAGGGGCTCGTCAGGGCGGCGATCTTCATCGGGTACATCGGCCTGATCGGGCTCTGGTCGGACATCCGCCAGGTGTTCCGCTACCATGGCGCCGAGCACAAGACGATCAACGCCTTCGAGGCCTGCATGGACATGAACCCTCCGAACATCGCGCGGTGCTCCCGGATCCATCCCAGGTGCGGAACCTCGTTCCTCCTGATTACGGTCATCGTCAGCATCGCCGTGTTCTCGGCCATCGGAAAGGGCGGCTTCCTCTGGCGGGCCGGAACGCGTGTCCTGCTGATACCCTTGGTGATCGGGCTCTCCTACGAGATCATCCGCCTGACCTCGAACGCGGGGGCCGCCGGACGGCTGATCATGGCCCCCGTCCTCTCCCTGCAGTACCTGACGACGAGGGAGCCCAACCTCGCACAGATAGAGGTCGCCCTGACCTCCCTGAACGCCGCCCTGGGACGGGATCGCGATCCCGCCCCGTCGGCCGCCTCCCCAAGCTGAACGGAGCGTGACTTCAATGGATATCGAACCCAAGCTGAGGGCTTTGGAACAGGATTTTATGGAGATCGAGCGCAGGATGTCCGACCCTGCCGTGGCCTCGGACCCCAGGGAGCTTCAAACCCTGGGAAAGCGGCGGGCGCAGCTCGAGCCGGTGGGTGAAAAATACCGCGAGGACCGGGCCACCCTCGCCGGCATCGAGGAGGCGCGCGAGCTGCTCAAGGCCGGAGACCCCGAGATGGAGGCCCTGGCGCGGGACGAGCTGGATGCGCTCGAGCCGAAGGTCGAGGGCTTCACGGCCGAACTGAAGCTGCTGCTCCTGCCCAGGGACCCCAACGACGAAAAGAGCGTCGTCGTGGAGGTCCGCGCTGGGACGGGCGGCGAGGAGGCCGCTCTCTTCGCCGCCGACCTCTACCGGATGTACAACCGCTTCTGCGAGCGGCAGCGCTGGAAGATGGAGGTCATCGACAGCAACGAGACCGGCATCGGAGGGTACAAGGAGATTACGTTCCGCATCGACAGCAACGGGGCCTACAGCAAGCTCAAGTTCGAGAGCGGGGTGCACCGCGTCCAGAGGGTCCCCGTGACGGAGGCCAGCGGGCGCATCCACACCTCCGCGGCTACGGTGGCCGTCCTGCCCGAGGTGGACGACGTCGAGGTCGACATCCGCACGGAGGACCTGAAAATCGACACCTACCGGTCGAGCGGCGCGGGGGGGCAGCACGTCAACATGACGGACTCCGCGGTCCGCATCACCCACCTTCCGACGGGAATCGTCGTCACCTGCCAGGACGAGCGGTCTCAGATCAAGAACCGGGCCAAGGCCATGGCCTACCTCAGGACGAAGCTCTACGACCTCGAGCTGCAGAAGCAGACGTCGGAGCAGGCGTCGGAGCGGCGCGGACAGATCGGGTCCGGCGATCGTTCGGAGAGGATACGCACCTACAACTTTCCGCAGAACCGCATCACGGACCACCGCATCAACCTCACCCTCTACAGGCTTGACGCCTACCTGGACGGCGACCTCTACGAGATGATGGACGCGATGACCCTGGCGGACCAGACGGAAAAGCTGCAGCACATGGAGGGCTGAGGGGCAGATGCCCCTCTCCGCCAACGTCGCCGCTCCCCCCCTTCGAGCCCTCCGGTCGGCGGCGCGGGAACGCCTGTCCCAGGCCGGCATTCAAAACGCAGCTCAGGAGGCGGACTGGCTGCTGTGCCACGCCTCGGGGCTTTCCGCCGCCGCGCTCCTGGCCCATCAGGACAGCCCCTTGGACGAGGCGGCGCAAAAACGCCTCGAGCTCGAGCTTCACCGCCGCGAGAACGGCGAGCCGATCCAGTACATCCTGGGCAGCGCCCCGTTCCGGGACCTGGAGCTTGAGGTCGGGCCCGGGGTGCTCGTCCCGCGTCCGGAGACGGAGCTCCTCGTGGACCTCGCCCTCTCCCTCCTCCCCGACGACGGCTTCGTCTTCATGGACTGGGGGACGGGCAGCGGCTGCATCGCCGCCTCGATTCTGCTGGAACGGCCGCGGGCCTTCGGGTTCCTGGCCGAGAGGAACCCGAAGGCCCTCTCCTGCGCCTGGCGCAACCTCCGGCGCCTGGGGCTTCTCGGGCGGGCTCTTCTGATCCATTCCCGAACGCCCGGGGATCTGCCCGTCGGGGCAGAGTGCGACCTGGTCGTCAGCAATCCCCCCTACATTCCGACGGAGGCCGTAGGCGGGCTCATGCGGGACGTGCGGGACTTCGAGCCCCGCATGGCCCTCGACGGCGGTGCGGACGGCATGGACTGCTACCGCGCGCTCTTCGGGGCCGCGCCCCTCTGGCTGAAGCCGGGAGGGCTCCTGCTGCTGGAGATGGGGGACGCGCATCAGGCGGAGCGGATGAAGGGACATTCCTCCAAGTTCGACTTTCTCCGCAGCGTCCTCGATTTTTCCGCAATTCCTCGTTGCATGGCCTGGCGATATCGGGGATAATGGAGGCGGTCGAAGTTTCGTTTTCCTCCATGCACCCCGACGTGGGACCGACGATTTTTTGGGGCCGGGGAATTGGGGAACATGAAGAGTCTGAGCCCACTCTTGCTTTGAGTATTTGAAGGGAACGGAAAATACATCCATTTTACGTTTCACCATTTATATTTCAAAGGAGAAGATGCATCATGGAGAAGAGAGAGCTTGTCATCATCGGAGCCGGCCCTGCGGGAATGACGGCCGCCATCTACGGGCGCCGTTCGGGTCTCGACGTTCTGCTGCTGGAGAAGGGGGCGACCGGCGGCCAGATCAACATCACGGACGAGATCGAGAACTGGCCCGGCGTCCAGCACGCCACGGGCCCCGAGCTGGGCAACATGTTCCGTGAGCACGCTCTGAAGTTCAACACGGAGATCCGCATCGCGGACGTCAAGAAGGTGGAGCTGCGCGACGGCAAGAAGATCGTGGTCACCGACAAGGGCGACATCGAGGCCGAGGCCATCGTCGTCGCGACGGGCGCGCACTTCCGCCGCCTGGGCTGCGAGGGCGAGGCCGAGCACATCGGCCAGGGCGTCAGCTTTTGCGCCGTCTGCGACGGGGCCTTCTACGAAGGTGAGGAGGTCGCGGTCGTCGGCGGCGGCAACACCGCCGTCGAGGAGGGCGTCTACCTCACGAAGTTCGCCTCCAAGGTCTACATCATCCACCGCCGCGACGAGTTCCGCGCCGACCGTGCGGCCATCGAGCACGCGATGTCCAACCCCAAGATCGTCCCCGTCTGGAACAGCGTCGTGGAGCGCATCGAGGGAGACGGCATCGTGGAGAACCTGGTGCTCAAGAACGTGAAGACGGGCGAGTTCTCCAACCTCAAGGTTGCGGGCGTCTTCATGTTCGTCGGCCAGACGCCGGACGACGACTGCGTGAGGGGGCTCGTCAAGGCCGAGAAGGGCGGTTGGATCCTGGTCAACGAGCACATGGAGACCTCCGTCGAGGGCATCTTCGCCGCGGGCGACGTGTGCAGCAAGCACCTGCGCCAGGTCATCACCGCCGCCTCCGACGGCGCCATCGCCGCCATGGCCGCCTCCGCCTACATCAACGAGCAGCTCCACCTGCGCACGACCCTCCTGGAGCCCGAGAGCGTCACCGCCTTCTTCTACTCCAGCATCGACGAGAAGCAGGTCAAGCTTCTGAAGGCCGTCGAGGACGCCGCCAAGGCGAAGGGCGTCAAGATCCCCCTCATCGACGGCTACCGCAATGCCCGCATGACCGAGAAGCTGGAGCTCTCGGCCAAGATGCCCGCCCTGGTGGAGCTTCGCAAGGGCGCGGTCGCGAAGGTCACGACCGTAGCCTCCGAGGCCGACGTCCAGAAGGCCCTCGCCTAGCTCCGTCTCCACCCCGAGAGGAAACGCGGCGTTTCCACCCTTCAGGGCGGGGCCGCCGCGTTTTTTTACGAAGGACCGCCGCCGGCAAAAGTTTTTCCCCGATCGGCCGAAAATAGAGCATAGGAGGGGATGCTTTTCATGGAAAACAAGAGCAGCGCGCAGTTCGCCTATCAGGCGACCCAGATATCGACGGCCACCAAGGAGCAGCTGTTGCTGATCACCTACGATATCGGCATACGTTCCTGCCGCCTCGCGGAGACCGCTTTGGAGGAGGGGGACGGGCACCCGCAGGACATAGACCTCGCCAACCGCGAGATCATCCGGGCCCAGGACGTCATCCGGGAGCTGATGGTCACCCTCAACACCACCAGGGGCGGAGACATGGCCCAGAACCTGATGCGCCTTTACGACTACATGTACCAGCTCCTTGTGGAGGCGAACGTCAAAAAGCTCCCGGAGAACGTCCGCACCGTCCGCACCATGCTGGAGGAGCTCAAGAGCACCTGGGAGGAGGCCCTGATGAAGCTCCTCAAGGACTATCAGGAGGCCCATCCCGAGGACGAGGATTTGCGGAACGCCCTCTCCGCGCTTAAGCAGGACGCGCCCCGGAACCCCGCAGCCCCCGCCCCGTCAGCCCCCAAGCCGGCGTCTCAGAAGGCCGGAGGCCTGAACCTTGCGGGGTGATCTTCCGGCCAGGCTCAAGAACCTGCTCTCCGAGGAACTGGGCCTCTACCGCTCCCTGAGGGCGCTGGTCTCGCGCGAACTCGAGGCCATCGTCCTCAACGAGGACATGGAGGAGCTCCTGAACATCCTTCAGGAGAAGGATGCGGTCATCTCCCGGCTGCAGCTCCTCGTGGACTCCTGGCAGGACGCCCTCTCCGATTCGGGGCTTCGGGGTACGCGCGGTGCGGACGGCTTCTGGGATCGGCTCCTTGCGTCCCTTCCCGAGGCTCATTCCGGCGAGCTCTCCCAGGCCCTTCAGGAGACCCGGGCGGCCGCAGAGGAGCTCACGAGGGCCGAGGCCGGCGCTCAGAAAGAGCTGGAGCGGCACATTGCCGGGCTGCGCGAGAAACTCGCGTCCATGACGCGGGGCCGGGAGGCCGTCATCGGATACACCAAGATGGGAGGGAACACCTTTGTCCCTTAGCAAAAGCGGAATGAGACGAGTGGGAGCAATGCTTCTTCTCGTCTTTATCGTAAATCTTTCCCCGATTCTTCCGCGCCCATCGGAGGCTGCGGCCCGAAAGCCCGCCCGCCCGCCCGTCTCCGCAGACAAGAAGCCCAAGGACGACGGCGCCGGCCCTGGGCTGGAGAAGGAACGAAAGATCGGCCAGAAGGCGTTGGCGGAGATCGAGAAGAGCTGGCCCCTGGAGGCGGACCCCGCCCGTCTCGCGCGCCTTCGGATGATCCTGAACCGCCTCGAACCCCACATGGAGCGCCGCATCCCCTATGAGATCCGCATCGTCAAGACCGAGGCGCTCAACGCCTTCTGCCTGCCCGGCGGCTTCATCTTCTTCACCTCGGGCATCCTCGACCTCCTCAAGACCGATTCCGAGATAGCGGCGGTCATGGCCCACGAAATGACCCACGCGGACCGCAGCCACGGGCTGAAGATGGCCGCGAAGTCCCAAGCCGTCTCCCTTGCGGCGCTTGCCGTCATGCTCCTGAGCGGTGGAGCGGCGGCCCCGGTCGTCCTGGCTCAGGTGGCCCAGGTGACGATCACGAACTCCTACACGATGGAGTTCGAGAAGGAGGCGGACAGCAATGGGCTGGACGTTCTCATCGCCGCGGGATACCATCCCGGCGGGATGGTTACACTGCTGGAAAAGTTCATGAACGAGGAGCTGAAGCAGCCGATCCGGGATTACGGCATCTACATGGACCACCCGGAGTCCAGGGAGCGCCTTCAGGCAGCACTCGACAAGCTGAGGAAACGCAACATCAGGGTCGAACGGAAGCACTCGCTGGCCCTCCTGCGGACCGCCTTCCGGGAGACCCCCAATCGCGCGGAGCTGACCCTGGACGGCTACGCGGTCTGGGGCGGCAGGAAGACGCCGGAGGTCCGCGCGGCGCTCGAGCAGGTCCGAACCAGACTGGACAGCGACTTCCAGATGGAGCTCGCCCCCTACGACCTCCGGCTCGAGGGCGACCGTCTCTACATCGGAAACAAGCTCCTGGCCCAGGGAACGGCGGACATGGACGACATGCCGACCCTTCGCAAAAACCTTATGGCCGCCCTGGACAGGGCCAGGAGGCAGCATCCCGTCGCCAAGTATTTTCAATAGCTATGTTGCTCCCCGGAACCGATGGCCCCGGCTGCCTCGAGTGCACGGCACAGGGTCTTTCAGAAACGGGCACAGACGGTCTTTCAACAGGGGACTACAGCACAGACAAGGAAATCCCCGTCAGAACGCGGCGCACTTGTCTTTGATGAGGCAACGGGACGAGCTTCATATCACGTACCCTGCGCGGGGGTACCGCGGGAACCGTTTCCCCCATGAAGACGATCTGACACTGCTGAAGAGCTGCGGAGTGCAGATCTTCTATTCTTTTATGGATGGTAGGGGGCATGCGCTGGACCCTGTGCGCACAGAGCGGTTTTCCGGGAGTTTGAAGTACGAGGATGTCTGCATCGAGGATTACGAGGACGCAAGAGGGCTGAGGCTCGGGGTGGGCGCGCATATT
>NZ_CALIAA010000035.1 GCF_938040765.1 uncultured Fretibacterium sp. | reverse complement strand
GGGTGCCGTGGGTCCTGGACGAGCCCAACCCCTACCCGGACGAGTAGGCGCGGACTTCCGGCCGCCGCCCGCGCCCCCGCACGAGAGGGGCGATGGCGGGGACGCCCTCAGTCTGTGCCGTGGCTTCCAGCCCGGCCTCGACGGCTTCCCCCATAAGGACAGGGCGTGGCCCGCAGCCGAGTGGTGCGGGCGCCGGGTCGCCGGCGGACGGTATCATCTGAGGGGAGACATGCCATGAGACTGGACTTCAAGAACTTCTCCGTCGAGATAGACGCCGAAGCCACCCGCAGGGCGTACGAGGGGCTACCTCGGACGGACGAGAGGTGCAGCTGTGCCGGCTGCCAGAACTTCCCCCTGGCCATAGGCAAGGCCCTGAGCGAGGAGGGCAGGCACCTCTTCGAGTCCATGGGCGTGGACCCCGCGAAGGCCACGGAGGCGTACGTGAACCTCGCCTGCGACGAGGGGATGATCTTCTACGGGGTGACGTATATTCTCTTCGGCAGGATCGAGCGCAGGGTCGAGACCGTCCCCGACGTGACGGCGCCCGAGTGGGGGAAGGACGTCGAGCGCGACGTGGGTGACAACGCCTCCATCTTGTTCTCCGACAAGAGATTCGACACGAGGGAGGACCTCTTCAGGGGGGACGCCAACGTCGTCCAGATGAACCTGTTTGCGGACGTCCCGTGGGTCATGGACGGGCCCAACCCCTACCTGGACGAGTAGGCGCGGACGGCACGGCCGGGCGCCGAGGCGGTGTCCGGTGGTGGGGCGAGGTCGCGCCCGGAGGGGCGTCCCAGCGCCCATCTCTCGGCGTCCCTTGGTAACGATCCTGTTTCCTCTGCCGCCGCTGCGGCGGCAGAGGACCAAGGGCCGCCGGCCGTAGGTGCTCCAGATGTCGGCCAGTCGATCGTCCCCCTGCGTCCCGGGGACGATCGTCCCCTTGAACAGGGGGGCGGTCCCCTCCAGCATCGGCCGGCCGGGCAGCGGGGCCAGGATCATCCACTGGGTCAGCTTCCATGCGCCCGCCATCTCGTTCGACGTCAGGGCGTGGACGAGCGGCATGATCTGAATGCCGCCCACCGAACCACGCGGGGAGGTCGCGATGTCGATGACCCCCGTATGCGAGGCGCGGATTCGCCCGATCCTCTGGAACTCGGTCCCGCCGAAGCGTCCCACTCCGCCGACGGGACGGACGACGCGGGCCGCCGTGCGGGGCCCGTCCTTCGTCCACGCGATCACGCGCCCGCCGGGTCGGTTCTCGATGTCCGCCATCCAGGTCCCGGGACGGTCCGGCAGAGAGGTTTCGATTACCAGGGTCTCCCCCTCCCGCGGCGCCCCGTCCAGGGGACGCCGCGTCCCGTCCGGGGCCTCGATCCGGACGGGGGACCCCGTGACGGGGGCGAAGCCTCCGAAGAACCCGGTCCCTGCGGGGAGGTCGAGTGCGAAGAACGCGCCGTCCGCCGCCGCCGGCGCGACCGTCACCGCGGGGACGACGCTGACGATGCGGCCGCGGCCCTTCTCGACGTCCACCAGCATGTGCACGGCATTGACGGCCGAGGCACAGACCGTACTCGGCGTTCCCCATTTGCTGGCCGTGTAGGCCGGCCAGTTCGTCTTGACCGGCAGCCTGCGCACCGTCCCGAGGGGGACCGTCGAGCCGTCCGGCATGACGGCGCAGGCGCTTTCACCGACGCGGCAGGGGATGCGCAGCTCCAGCGCGCCCCTGTCGGCCTCCGCCGAAAGGGGCGTCGACAGGGCGCACAGGAGCGCGAGGAAAACGCAAAGGCCACTTTTTATTTTCTCCCAGATCATCATAAAAACCTCCTTGTCGTATCCATTCAGGGCAGGGGAGCCCACCAGACGGCCCAGACGTTGCAGAGCGCGTGGTAGACGATGGCGGGCAGCACGGAGCCGTTGCGGTGGCGCAGCACCCCCATGACGAGCCCGGGGAAGAAGGTCGCCAGCCTCAGCCAGGCCGGCATCGCCACGAGGTGGGACAGGGCGAAGAGCAGCGTCGTCAGGGGGATTCCGCGCCATGGCCCCCATCGGCGTACGGCGAGGGTCTGAAGCCAGCCCCGGAAGAAGGTCTCCTCGATGAATGCCGCGGCCACACCGCCCCCCAGCAGGTTCAGCGCCCCGAGGAGAGAGGGGTGCCGAGGTCCGGGGCCGCCCCATTCCTGCGGCCAGTTCAGGGAGACGAGGGTCAGGGGCGCCAGGGTCAGGACGAGGGCCAGGAGGGTGTCCCGCCATGCGCCCGGCCCCATGAACCAGATCAGGCCCCAGTCCTCCTCGCGTTCGCCCCTCCTGCGGCACCACCAGTAGGGGAGGTAGAGCATGAGGAAGCCGATGGCCAGCCCGGCCAAGGCGGCGAGGAGGGATGCGCTCGACAAGCCGGCCTCCGCCGCGCCCCTAAAGGGCCTTGGAGAGCCCCCCGAAAAGCCTCCAGGCATCGTTGATGAAGAGAATGACGTCGATGCGATGGACATAGAGGGTCCGGGATAGCTTCCAGAGGAAATAGATGACCGGGGCGGCCACAATGACGGCTCCCGTCTTGTAGAGAACCTTGGCGGGAATGGCGCCGAGGTGCTCGAAGAGCACGTCGACCAGCCAGCCCGCGGTCATGAGGGCGAACCCCAGGATCCAGAGCGACAGCCCCAGAACTGCCCGTGTATCGATCAGACGCATGGTCCATCCTCCCGTCCAGATTTACGAAAATTCCCACACGCATTATAGCTCACGCCCCGCGAAATGGGCGAACGCGGCGGGGCCGATGGGGAGATACGCACTTTTACCCCGTTCCCATGGGTTGGGCTTATGTTACAATGCCATGTCGTATGAACGATAAGGCTCATGTCCCCGTGAAAACCGGGGAATGAGGCGGCAAGCAGAAAACGCTCGAGGAGGAAGAGGACGTGAAGGGATTTTTCGCGAAGAAGTCGGCGCTGGGATTGGCTTTGGTGGTTCTGATGGGGGCGGGCCTGGCGTGGGCCGCGCAGACGCAGCCGGAGACGAAGGACGCTCCGAAGGCCGACCCGGAGAAGGTCCTCGCGAAGGTCGCGGACCGGGAGATCCGGGAGAAGGATATCGACCAGGTCATTCGGATGATGGGCCCCCAGGGCGCCATGATGTACGACAACCCGCAGGGCCGCAGGGCCGTGCTGGACGAGCTCGTCTCCATGCACCTCTTCGCCCTCAAGGGGGCGGAGGAGAAGCTGGATCAGACGCCGGAGTTCAAGACGGCGGTGGAGACCTTCCGGAACCAGTCCCTGGCGCGCGCGGCGATCGACGCTTCTTTGAAGGACGTGACCGTCTCCGACGAGGAGGCCAAGAAGTTCTACGACGAGCATCCCGACCAGTTTACGCAGCCCGAGCGGGTGCATGTCCGGCATGTCCTGATCAGCGACGACGTGACGAGTGCCGACGCCATCGCGAAGATCCAGGCGGACCTGAAGGCGGGCGTCTCCTTCGATGAGGTGGCGAAGAGCCGTTCGCTCTGCCCCTCCGCCGCGCAGGGCGGCGACTTGGGCGAGGTCTCCAAGGGGCAGATGGTCCCCGAGTTCGAGGCCGCGGCCTTCGCGCTCAAGAACCCCGGCGACCTCTCCGAGCCCGTCAAGACCCAGTTCGGCTGGCACATCATCAGGCTGGAGGGCCGGACGCCCTCGTCCGTCGAGCCGTTCGACACGGTGAAGCCGCAGCTGGTCCAGTACCTGACCAACGAGAAGAAGGGCGAGGCCTTCAAGAATGCGGTCGAGGGCCTGAAGAAGACCTATAAGGTGGAGATGCTGGTCCCCGAGGAGACTGCATCGGAGGACACAACGTCGGAGGACAAGAAGTAAGCGGGTTTTCGGCGCGCGGTTCGCGTTGCCGCGGGTGTCGTATCGAAGTCGGGAGGTGGGTCCCTTGAAGAGGACGTTTGCGGTTGCGGATATGGCTTGCCAGCATTGCGTCGGACGCATCAAAAAGGCTCTGGACGCCGCCGGCGTGACGGGGTACGAGGTCGTCTTGGAGAGCAAGGAGGTACGCGTCGAGGAGTCCCAGGCCACGGCGGCTGCGGCGGCACTCTCGGACGCGGGCTATCCGGCCGTGCCGAAGGATTGA
>NZ_CALIAA010000034.1 GCF_938040765.1 uncultured Fretibacterium sp. | reverse complement strand
GCGCTTCCCTGAAGATTAATATGGGGGCTTCGCCCCCAAGCCCCCACGCCGCTATCCTGATAGCGGCGGCCCCGGCAAGTGCCTTCCTCAAAACAGGCGAGCTGGGGTACCACCGGGGGGCTTTATGGATTATATCAGCATTTCCCTAAATCGTCCTCCGCACCAGTTCGGGCCGCGCGCCGGATGCGGTCCCTCAACCCCAGGCCGACGCCCGACGCAGGGGGCCACTGGACGACGATCCCGAGGACTCCGGCGGACTCCATGGCCCGAAAGCCCGCAAAGAGCCCGCGGGCATAGTTCTCCGGCGAGTCGAAGCGGAGGGACCGCACAAAGGGCGCGGATGGCGACGTCAGCCCCATGAAGCCGCACCGCCCGGGGTCCGCCCCCTCGGGCAGCGGGCCCCCCTCCCAGATCCAGACCGGAACGAAGGGGGCGTAATGGCGATAGCGCGTTCCCGGGGACCGCGCGCTCGGGACCTCCGGGCAACCGAGGCCCACGCCCAGAAAGTCCTCCAGCACTTCCCGGGAGAGCCCCCCGGGGCGAAGCAGGAGCGGCGGCTCGGCCGTCATGTCCAGCACGGTGGACTCGATCCCCACGGACACGGGCCCGGCGTCGAGGATCATATCGGCCCGCCCCCCGAGGTCCTCCCACACGCTGTCCGCATCCGTGGGACTGGGGCGCCCGCTCAGGTTGGCGCTGGGCGCCGCCAGCGGGAACCCGGCCGCCTCGATCAGGGCGGCGGCGACGGGATGGTCCGGCATCCTGAGGGCCGCCGTATCGAGCCCCCCCCGCGTCTCGGCGGGGACGACGGGCCGCGCCGGAAGCACCAGGGTCAGGGGGCCGGGCCAGAAGGCCGACATGAGGCTCCGAGCCCGCGGGGTCGGACGGGCCAGCCGCTCGGCCTCCTCCCTGCACGCCAGGTGCAGGATCAGAGGGTTGTCGGAGGGCCGCCCCTTCGCGCGGTAGATGCCCCGGACTGCATCGGCGTTCAGGGCGTTCGCCCCCAGCCCGTAGACGGTCTCCGTCGGAAAGGCGACCAGGCCGCCGCGCCTCAGGACCGCGGCGGCCTCCCGCAGGACGGCGGGATCGGGGTTCCAGGGATCGACCGGGACGCGAAGGGTATTCATGCCCCGCCGCCATCCCGGAACCGCTCGTGGAAGCGCTCCCGGAACTCCGGGAAGGTCCCGGCCAGTATGGCCTCCCGCGCCCCTTCGGCAAGGCGCAGGGTATAACGCAGGTTGTGCCAGGTGCACAGGCGCGCCGCCAGGATCTCCCCGCACCGGTACAGGTGCCGCAGATAGGCCCTCGTGAAGTTGCGGCAGAGATAGCAGTCGCACTCGGGGTCCAGGGGGGTGAAGTCGCGCTCATACCTCTGGGCCTTGATGTTGACCCTCCCGAAGGAGGTGAAGAGGGTCCCGTTGCGCCCGTTGCGCGTGGGGAGCACGCAGTCGAACATGTCCACGCCCCTGGCGATGCCCTCCACGATGTTCGGCGGGTAGCCCACCCCCATCAGGTAACGCGGCCTCTCCTGCGGCATGACGCCGTTCAGGAGGTCCAGGATGCGGTACATGACGTCGTGGGGCTCACCCACCGAGAGCCCGCCGATCCCGTACCCGGGGAAGTCCATCGCCGTGATCTCCCGGGCGCTCCGCAGCCGCAGGTCGTCGTAGACGGAGCCCTGGACGATCCCGAAGAGGGCCTGGTCCTCCCTGGTATGGGCGGCCCGGCACCGTCCGGCCCACAGCGTGGTACGCTCCAGGGCCGTCGTCGCCTGTTCGTGCGTCGCCGGGAAGGGACCGCACTGGTCGAAGCACATGGCGATGTCGCTGCCCAGAAGCTCCTGCACCCGCATCGCCCACTCGGGGGACATCACGTGTTCGGAGCCGTCCAGATGGGACCGGCAGCGCACGTCCCGGTCCGTAACCTTGTTGAGCTGCGCGAGCGAGAAGACCTGAAAGCCCCCGCTGTCCGTCAGGATGGGCCGCTCCCAGCCCATGAAGCGGTGAAGCCCCCCCGCCTCGGCGACGAGCTCGGCCCCGGGCCGAAGGTAGAGGTGGTAGGTATTGCCCAGGATGATCCGGGCCCCGATCTCCTCGAGCTCGGGCGGCGTCATGGCCTTCACCGTGGCCTGCGTCCCCACCGGCATGAACACCGGCGTCCCGATGACGCCGTGGGGCGTCGTCAGGGTTCCGGCACGCGCGCCCGTCCGGGGACAGACCGCCTCCAGCCTGAACTCAAACATGGGAACTCCCCCATCCGAAAAAAGTACGGGCGTTCTCCTCCACCTGACCGGCCAGCGCCTCGAGCGCCACGCCCCTCGCCGCGGCGACGGCCTCGTAGACGTACCGCACGTAGGAGGGCTCGTTGAGCTTTCCCCGGAAGGGCTTGGGGGCCATCCAGGGACAGTCCGTCTCCAACAGCAGCCGATCCGCCGGGATTCGGGCTGCGACCTCGCGGAGCTCGTCGCTCCGGGCCCAGGTCACGGCCCCGCCGATGGCGCACCGGGCCCCGAGCCCAAGGACCCTGTCGAGATACCCGAGACCCCCGCTGTAGCAGTGGAAGAGCAACTTCAGGGAGCTCCGCATTCCGGGCTCAAGCCCCTCCAGGAGGGACAGCACATCGTCCATCGCGTCCCGGACGTGCAGCACCAGCGGCTTCCGGACGGCCGCCGCCCATTCCAGGTGCATCCGGAACACGGAGCGCTGCATGCCGCGGGGGGAATGGTCGTAGTAGTAGTCCAGCCCCGCCTCCCCGAGCGCGACGACGCGCTCGTCCGCGGCCAGGGCCAGCAGCGCCTCCGGCAGGCCGTCCGCATAGCGGGACGCCTCGTGAGGGTGAACGCCGACCGCCGCGTAGACGCCGCTCTCCCTGAAACGATGGGCCATCCCGACCGCCTCCCGGCTGTCCTCCAGGTCGCAGCCGACGACCACCATGCGCCCGACCCCGGCCTCGGCGGCACGGCGGACGAGAGCGTCGGCGTCCCCCCTCAGCTCGTCGGAGTTGAGATGACAGTGGGAATCGATCAGCATGGAAAAACCCTCAAAAGCCCAACCTCCAAAGCC
>NZ_CALIAA010000033.1 GCF_938040765.1 uncultured Fretibacterium sp. | reverse complement strand
ATGGAGGCCTTCACCGCCATAGTGATGGGACAAACCCTGGGGCGCGCGGCAGAATTACTGAACCTGACGCAATCGGCTGTGAGTCATCGCCTTAAAGATTTGGAAGCAGAATTGGGCGCAATCCTGATCGACCGCCGAAAGGGGCTGAAAGCGATTCGCCTGACTCCGGCAGGTCAAGACTTTTTACCCTTGGCAATGCAGTGGCAGGAGCTTCATGGAAAGGTGGCCGGTTTCGCTTCCAAGGTTCCGGCTCACGCCCTGAGAATCGGCAGTGTCGACAGCATGAACAATCACATTTTGCCTCCTCTGTTTCAAGCGCTGAGAGAAAACGAGCCTCCCGTATTCTGCGAAGTTTCGACCAGCAATTCTGCCGTCCTCTATCACAAGATCGAAAGCCGGGAGGTGGATGTCGCTTTCGTATTACAAGAACTGCATTTCCCCTACGTAGCGGCGAAGCCTTTTACCCGAGAGCGCATGTTGGTGTTACGTACCGACCGCGATAACCTTCCGGAAGAGGTCCGAGCCGAGGATCTGGAACCTCGTTTCGAGCTGCGCTTTCCGTGGGCCAGCCCCTATCAGCTCTGGCACGATAGAGTCTGGCCCCCTGAAGAAGTGGGTGAGCTTTCCGTGGACACTCTGCTTTTGATACGCAATCTGCTCCGGGATGAGCGCCAGTGGGCCATCATTCCCGAGTCATCCATCCCCTTCATGCTGGAACGCAATCTTAAAGTCCAGGCCCTGATTCCCCCGCCTCCAGACCGTTTGAGCTACAAGCTGACTCATCGCTATCCGAAAAGCACGACCGTCGAGGCTTTGGAAATCCTGGATCATTTGATCACAAAACTGGACTTCGTCAATGCTTACGCCGGGCTGCTGTAATTCGGCGTATATTTTAGAACCCTTGAGCGCCCTGTCCGCCAACACGCCAATCTATCACAGGCCCCATACGGAACGCTCCCCGGCAAAAGTGCGGCGGCGATCAAGACATTCGTGTCGATCAAGACCTTCATTACCCTTCACTTTCTTTTCGGGCGGACCTGACAAGCGCCGATTCAGCTTCCCCGGATATAATCCCGGCTGTTTCTCCCTCGCCCCTCATCCGAAGCTGCAGCATCCGCCATAAGCAGGGTAAACCCTACTTAACAATGAAAGCAGCTGCCGGAGGACACCGTGTCATTCGGCAGGACGTTTTTGAATCCACAGCCTCACGGGCTCCAGCCGGGAATCTGTATGGAAATGATGCCCGCCCTGCCCGCAGACGGTCTGGAGTTGCGGAATCACTCCTCAACCCTTCGGAACGCACAGGAGACCAGGTGATCGTTCACCATGCCCGTCGCCTGCATGAAGGCGTAGACGATCGTCGGGCCGACGAAGCCGAACCCCAGGCGCTTCAAATCCCGGCTGATGCGCTCGGACAGAGGGGTCCGGGCCGGAATCTCGCCCGCCTCGCGCCACGCGTTGACCAGGGGCGTGAAGTCCACGTAGCGCCACAGGAAGTCGTCCAGCGTCCCGTGCTCCTCCCGCAGCCTCAAGTAGGCCCTCGCGTTCCGGACCATCGTCCGGATCTTCAGCCGGTTCCGGATGATGCCCTCCGTCTCCATGAGCTCGGCAATTTTCCGCTCGTCGTATTCGGCCACGATCAGGGGGTCGAAGTCGTCGAACGCCGTCCGGAGCGCCCCCATCTTGAACAGGATGGTGGACCAGCTGAGCCCGGCCTGCATCCCCTCCAGGCAGAGCATCCCAAAGAGGCCCTGCTCGTCGTGCAGCGGAACGCCCCACACCCGGTCGTGATACGCACGCTCCAGCGGGCTTCGATCCGCCCACGGGCAGCGAATGATCTCTCCGTCCATCTTCATTCCTCCGCTCCGAATCGGTCCGTCCCCATCGTCATCGCCGCGGCCTGGCCGGCGGGGGAAGGGGCTTCGTCGTGCTCTTGAGCCACAGGGAGATGTACTGGTCGTGCAGAAAGGCGGGGTAGTCCTGCGTCAGAGGGGGACGTCCGAACGAGAAGACCTCCGGACGGGACTCCAGGAGGCGGCGCAGCGCCTTGGGCGTTCCTCCGTCCATGACGGCCGTCACCTTCCCCTCCTTCCTGCGGTCGAGCTCCTGGATCAGGAGTTCCTGTTCCTTTCCCTTGCTCCACGCGGCCCAGTCGGCGGAGGCGGGACGCTCGATCCGGCAGCCCGCGGCCTCGAGAAGGGCCCCGCTGTAACCCGTCAGGTCGTACACGGGGATGTCCCGCAGAATCTGTCGCCCCGCGAGCACGGATCCGGAAAGCCGCGCCTGGAACTCCGCCAGACGCCGCTGATAATAGGGGTAGTTCGCGGGGTCCCAGTCCGCAAGCACGGTCAGCACGCGCTGGGCGACGAAGGGAAGCACCGACGGGTCCGAGAGCGTGGCGTCGATCTGCGGCGTCTCGATGGGAAACGGCAGGTACAGCGCTCTGAAATTGGGAAACTTGCCGGCATCCAGCCGGACACGGCGGGCATCGTCGGAATCGAGCGCCATGACCCGGGCGTCCTTGCTCAGGGAACGAAGCGTCCTCCCCCGCGCGGCCGGCACGGCGTCCCCGTTCGGGTTCCACTCCAGGAGCGGCGCGACCGCGACGTTCGGGCCGCCGATAAAGGAGGTCAGCAGGGCCAGCCAGGGCAGGGTCACGACGACATTCAGCACCTCGGCCCCGGCGCGGATCGGCAGAGTAAGAAGGAAGGCAAGAAGGAGGAGAAGCCTCAGCTCCCTCACGGCGGACACCCCCCGCCTTCGTTTTCCGCCGCATCGAGGTCCTGCAGGACCAGCCCGGCGGCCAGCTCCTCCGCCTCCCTGCGGCTCGCCCCGACCGCGACGCGGTCGGCGTTCCCCACCCGGAGCCGGACCTGGAAACGGGGGGAATGGGACGGGCCGGAGACCGAGACGACCTCGTAGTGCGGGATCCCAAGGTCCCGGGCCTGCAGCAGGATCTGGAGGCGGGACTTGGCGTCCAGCTCCGCGCCGTCCTCCCCGGCGGCGTCCGGGCCGCCGAAAAACAGGCGGCGCACCACGCGCTCCGCCTCCGGAACGCCGCCGTCCAGACAGACGGCCCCGATCAGGGCCTCCAGGGCGTCCTCGCAGAGGGAAGGCGGGAGGTTCCGATTCCGCATGGACCGGCCGAAGAGAAGGGCCCCCGCGAGGTTCAGGGACTCGGCCCTGCGGCAGAGGGAGGCCCCGCAGACCAGCGCCGAACGCATCTGCGAGAGCTCGCCCTCGGTCGCGTCCGGGTGCCGCTCGAACAGGATGCGCGCGACAAGGAAGCTCAGGACGGAGTCCCCCAGGAACTCCAGGCGCTCGTTGCTGAGCGACAGGCCGTGTTCGTGGGCGAACGAGGAATGACAGAGGGCCTCCTCCAGAAGCCCTCCGTCCTTGAAGCGGTAACCCAGCGTCTCCTGGAGCCCTTCCAGGTCTCGCCGGGCGAGCCGGGCGGCGTCCCCCTGACGGAGGTACGGCTCAAACGAAACGCTGAAAGGCGAGGACCCCGTTGTGCCCGCCAAACCCAAAGCTGTTCACCAGCATCCGGTCCACCTTTTTCTCCACGCCCCGGCCCGTCGAAAGGGTGATGTCGCACTCGGGATCGGGGGTCGTGTAGTTCAGGGTGGGATGGATATAGCCCTGCTCGATGGCCTGGAAGGAGGCGATGGTCTCGAGCGCCCCGGCAGCGCCCAGGCAGTGCCCGATCATGGACTTCGTGGAGGTGACGACGACGTCCTTCGCCCGCTCTCCGAAGACCTTGTGCACCATCATGGACTCCATCTTGTCGTTCAGCCCGGTGGAGGTCCCGTGGGCGTTGATGTAGTCCACCTGCTCGGGGGACCAGCCGGCCATCCTCATGGCGTGTCTCGTGGCGTAGAGGGCGCCCTCGGCCTCGGGGTCCGGCGCCGTGATGTGTCCGGCGTCGCAGGACGTGCCGTACCCCACGAACTCCCCGTAGATATGTGCTCCCCGGGCCCTTGCGTGCTCCAGCTCCTCGAGGACCAGCACCCCGGCCCCCTCGCCCATGACGAACCCGTCGCGGTCCTTGTCGAAGGGACGGCTGGCCGTCTCGGGGGAGTCCATACGGGTGGACAGCGCCTTCATGGAGGCAAAGCCCGCGATGCTGATGGCACGCAGCGCGGCCTCGGTGCCGCCCGCCAGAATGACGTCCGCGTCGTCGCGGACGATCGTATGATAGGCCTCGCCCAGGCTGTGCAGCGAGGTCGCGCAGGCCGTCACAATGCAGAGGTTCGGCCCCTTGGCCCCGTGCACGATGGCCACGTAGGCCGTCGACATGTTGCTGATCATCATCGGGATGAAGTACGGGCTGACCCGGCGGGAGCCCTTCTCCATCATCGTCTTGAAGTTGTTGAACGAGGTCTCGATGCCGCCCTGCCCCGTTCCGATGTAGACCCCGAAACGATAGGGGTCCATGCTTTTGGTGTCCAGCTTCGCGTCCTCCACCGCCAGCTTCGAGGCGGCCACCGCAAACTGGATCGCCCGGTCGGAGCGCTTGGCCTCCTTGCCGTCCATCCACCGCGTCGGGTCGAAGTCCTTGATCTCGGCGCCGAACGTCACGGGGCAGTCCCCCAGCTCGAACGTCGTGATGGGGCCAACCCCGTTCCTCCCCTCCCGGAGCGCCTTCCAGTAGGCGTCCTTCCCCGTGGCGATGGGGCTTATGGGCCCAAGGCCCGTAACGACCACTCTTCTCATCTTCGTTTCACTCCCTGGCCGTGCCGTTCTATACGATAACGCCCGCCGCACGAAAAGGGGCGGGCCGCAGTTCTCATATTCCAATCATTCGACAGCCGTCTCGGTCCGCAGATTCAATAACGGGGGGAAGACGTTCCTCCCCCCCTCGGACAACGGCGTTACTCGTCAACCCCGATCTTGCTCAGCGTGTAGCTCAGCGCCTCGCCCACCGAGGTGAGCTTCTCGGCGTCCTCATCGGGGATCTCGATGTCGAACTCCTCCTCGATGCCCATGATCAGCTCCACGATATCCAGGGAATCGGCGCCCAGATCCTCCACGAACGTCGCCTCCGGGACGATCTGATCCTCCTCGACGTCAAGACGCTCCGTGATGATCTCCTTCAGCCTGGAAAGGACTTCCTCCTTCTTCATTGTTCTTCACCTCCCTCCGACAACATATCCTTAACACATCGTCATCCCGCCGTCAACCGCCAGGACCTGACCGGTGACGTAGGAACTTTCCTCGGAGGCAAAAAAGGCCACGGCCCGCGCCACATCCTCGGGCGACCCCATGCGTCCCAGGGGAATCTGCCCCAGGATCGCCTCCCGGACCTGTTCCTTCAAGACGCCGGTCATGTCGGTTCCGATGAACCCCGGAGCCACGACGTTGACCGTCACGCCGCGCGCGGCGTACTCCCGCGCCACGGACCGGGAGAAACCGATCAGCCCCGCCTTGGACGCGCTGTAGTTGGCCTGCCCGGCGTTGCCGATCAGCCCCACGACCGAGGCGATGCTGACGATGCGCCCCCACCGGGCCTTCGCCATGCCCCGGATGGCCTCCTTCGTGCAGTAGAACGCGGAGTTCAGGTTGGCCGCCAGCACGGCGTCCCAGTCCTCGCACTTCATGCGCATCAGCAGGTTGTCACGCGTGATCCCCGCGTTGTTGACGAGGATCTCGACCGGGCCCATCCCGGCCTCGACGGCCTTGAACAGGGCCTCGACCTGGAAGCGGTCCGAGACGTCGGCCCCGAAGGCCGAAGCTCGAACGCCCAGCGCCGACAGTTCGCCGCAGAGCGCCTCCGCGGCCTCCGCGCTGGCGTTGTAGTTCACCGCGACGTCGCACCCGTTTTTTCCCAGGGCCAGGGCGATGGCGCGGCCAATCCCGCGCGAGCCCCCCGTGACCAGGGCCAGACGGCGCGCCATCAGGCGGACCTCAGGGCCGCGGCCATGGCCTCCAGCGTCTCGGGCATCCCGGCGGCCATCAGGTTCAGCCCCTTGCGTATCCTCTTGTTCAGGCCGCAGAGCACCTCGCCGGGCCCCAGCTCCAGGAACGTGTCCACGCCGTCGTCGGCCATGAAGGCCACCGAGTCCGACCACAGCACGGGACTGAAGGTCTGCGCATAGAGCGCCGCCTTGATGTCGGCAACCGTCGACACGGGCCTCGCGCTCACGTTGGCCACGATCGGCCAGCGCGGATCGGACCATGCGTACGTCTCGAACTGCGCCTTGAGCTTCTCGGCCGCCGGCATCATCAGTCGGCTGTGGAACGGGGCGCTGACGTTCAGCATCACGGCCTTGCGGGCCCCGCGGGCCTTGGCGGCGGCAACCGCCCTGTCGACGTACTCCGCGATGCCCGAGATGACAACCTGCCCCGGCGAGTTGAAGTTCGCCGCCTGGCACTCCTCGTTCGGGGCTACCTCCCTGCACACCGCGACGATGTCGGCGGGCTCCAGTCCCATGACCGCGGCCATCGCCCCGACGCCCTCCGGCGCGGACTCCTGCATCCAGCGGCCCCGCTTGTTCACGAGGTCCACCGCGTCGCGGAACGCCAGGACGCCCGAGGCCACCAGGGCCGTGTACTCGCCCAGGCTGTGCCCGGCCCCGCAGGCGGGGGACAGCTTCACGTCCAGCTCGTTCTCCAGGGCCCGGAGCGCGGCGACGCTCGTCGTCATGATGGCGGGCTGCGTGTTGGCCGTGAGCTTGAGGATCTCGTCCGGCCCCTCGAAGATCAGGCGCGCAAGATGCTGGGACAGGGCGTCGTCGGCCTCGTCGAAGACGGCCCTGGCCGAGGGGAAGGCCTCGTAGAGGGCCTTGCCCATCCCCACCTCCTGAGCCCCCTGCCCGGGAAAACACAGTGCGTATTTCATATGAGTCGGTACCTCCCAAATGTCACAACTGCTCGTCGTTCCCTACGGGACACGTTGAACCCGACGATCGAATCCGACAAAGGAACCTCGACGGCCCTCCGCCCTATTCGGGTTCGACGTCGCAGCATCCCTGAATTTTTTGCAGAACGTCCCGCGCCTCGCCGAAAAGCCGCTCGACGATCCGGCGTGCGGGCAGGATATCGTTCACCATCGCCGCGGACTGCCCCGACATCAGGGACCCCCAGTCGGTGTCGCCGTCCACGACCGCGCTGCGCAGGCGTCCCGTGCCGAGCTTCTCGATCTCCTCCAGAGGCGCCAGACGCGCGTCCAGTTTGTCGAACTCCGCTGTCAGCTTGTTGCGCAGGCATCGGACGGGATGCCCCGTGCGCTGGCCCGTCACCGAGGTGCTCCGATCCCGGGCGTCCAGGACCGCCTGTTTGAAGTTTGGGTGCACGGTGCACTCCGTGCAGCAGATGAAGCGCGTCCCCAGCTGCACGCCCTCGGCCCCCAGGGCGAAGGCGGCGGCGACCCCGCGCCCGTCCGCGATGCCGCCGGCGGCGATGACGGGGATCTTGACGGCCCCCGCGATCTGCGGCACAAGGACCATCGTCGTCAGCTCCCCGATATGTCCCCCGGCCTCCATGCCCTCCGCCACGACGGCGTCCGCCCCCTGCTTCTCGACGCGGCGCGCCTGCGAGACGGACGCGATGACCGGGACGACGATCGTCCCCAGCGGCTTCAGGCGCTCCAGCACCTTTCCGGGGCTGCCCGCCCCGGTCGTGACGATCGGAAGCCTGTGCCTGGCCGCCAGTTCCAAGGCGTCCGACGCCGTCGGGGACATCAGCATGATGTTGAGCCCGAAGGGCCGGTCCGTCAGGCCCTTCGCCTTGAGGATCTCCTGATCCAGGATCTCCGGCGGGGTCGCCGCCGCGGCGATGACTCCGATGCCGCCGGCATTGCTCACGGCCGCCGCCAGGGCGGCATTGGCCACCCAGGCCATACCCCCCTGCAGAAGCGGATATTCCGTCCCCAGCAACTTGCATACGCGGTTGTTTACGATCATGAAATCCCTTCACCTCGATCCAGGGGACAGGCCCCTTTTAGCGAAAAATCAGTGCAGTTCCTTGCCCAGCTCCTCACGGATCTGCTCCACGCCCTCCCCGGCGATGAAGTTCCGGGCGGCCGAAAGCGCCCCCAGGACGGCCGGGGCCTTCGAGCGGCCATGGGCCTTGATGACCGTCCCCTTGACGCCCAACAAGGGGGTCCCCCCGTATCTCTCGTAGTTGAAACGCGCCCAGAGCGACTTGACCATGGGGACCATGAAGAGCATCCCGAGCTTCGGAAGGATGCGCCGTCCCACCTCCTGGCCGATGATGGACTTGGCCCCGTGCATGAGCCCCTCGCCGAACTTGAGGATCACGTTGCCCATGAAGCCGTCGCAGACCACCACGTCCGCATGCCCCCAGGCGATGTCGTCGCCCTCGACGTACCCCTTGAAATTGAGGGAACTCTCCGCGATCAGGGCGCGCGCCCCGGCCACGGACTCGTCGCCCTTGATCTCCTCCGTGCCGTTCGAGAGGAGCGCCACCTCGGGGTTCCGCACGCCCAGGATCTTCCTGGAGTAGACGCTGCCCATCAGGGCGAACTGGTAAAGGTTCTCCGGCTTGCAGCGCACATTGGCCCCGACGTCCAGAAGAAAGGTGCAGCGCTCGATGGTCGGCAGGGGCGCACCCAGGGCCGGGCGGTCGATGCCCGCCAGACGCCCCACCACCAGCACCCCCCCCGCGACGATCGCGCCGGTGTTCCCGGCGGAGACGCAGCCCTGAGCCTCTCCGCTGCGCACCATCTCCATCGCGACGCGCAGGCTGGAGTTCCGCTTCCTGCGGATGGCGACGGCAGGCTGCTCATCCATCTCGATGATCTCGGGAGCGTGGACGACCCCAAGCCGCGCCCGCACCTCCGAGGATGCGGCCTCGAGATGCGGGAGGATCCTCCCCTCGTCCCCCGCCAGCACGACCTCCAGATCGGGAAAGGCCCTGCAGGCGTCTATCGCCCCCTTGCAGATCTCGTGCGGGGCGTTGTCCCCTCCCATCGCATCCAGAGCTACGGTCATTTTTTTCATTATATGGACACAGTCCCCTTATTCTCTAGAAGGATTTTCGCTTCGCTTGGAATCCATTTCCCCATTCCGGGGACGACCGGAACGAAGGAAACCTGCAACGGTACATCCGGCGCCGCCTCGCGTCTTTTGCGGATTCGGGAGTGGGCGCACGGGCGCTCTTCCGTTCAGCCGCCCCGAACCTCGACGATGAAGCGCCCGACGAAGATCTCCTTGTCCCCCACCCGGGTACGGACGCTGACGATGCGCCGCCCGTCGCGGCCCACCCCCATCTTGGCCCGGGCGATCAGGGTATCGCCCACAAGGGCGTGTCCCTTGTACTCCCCCCGCATGGAATCCACGATGACGACCTCGGCCTCCACCGCGGCGACCGCTATCGAGCTGGCCTGGGCATAGATGTAGTGATCCCAGATGATGTCCGTGGACCGGAAGGCCATCTCCCGCGTGGTGCGCAGGACGGAGAGCGCCCAGCGGTCGGGCTCCAGCTCCAGCAGCTCCCCCACGATCTCGCTTCGGCTCAGGGAGCGCAGCTTGCTGTTCGCCTGCTGCGCCATGCAGCGCACCCGCTCGCGCAGCTCCGGAACGCCCATCAGGGCGCGGTCCAGACGCACCGTGCTGACGCTCACGCCCAACGTGGCTGCGAGCTCCCGGTCCGTAGCCATCGGATTACCCTCGATAATCCTGGCAAGGCGCTCCTGGCGCAGCTTTTTGGTGAGCCCGGCAAATTTGGCGATCTTAATGTTTTTCGTGCTTTCCGCGGTCTTGATGGCAGACGCCCCCGTTTCGGGATACCCCGCTCCTCCGGCAGACAGATCCAATTCCACAAACAGGCCCTCACCCTCCCGATGTTGGCCGGTGGCGAGGTCCGAAGGAGGATGACAAACCGAACTTAGCACCAGGTATCAATAGCTGTTACGCTGACCTGAGTTGCAGTATAGGGGTGCCGGGCCCGATCGTCAAGAGCCGAACGACGATCCGATCTCCGCGGCGTTCGTGGGGGAAAGCAACCCTGAGATTCTACGTATCTCGGTCCCGGCAGAGACCGCTTCGAGGGACGCGCGCCCCCACGGAGAAGACGCGGCGCCGGCTCTTTCCCAAGCAGGCGCCGCGCTTGTTCAAGACAACACCGATGCACCCCATGACGGAAGCGCTTTTGCCTCCGCCCCCACAGTCACCGGACGGGCGCGGCCAAAGAGCCCTCCGCCTCGCCGCTACCCGGCCGCGGGGACCTCCACCGTCACCTCGCGCTCCTGGATCTTCTCCGTATCCCCCCAGTCCTTCGGGGACGCGACCGAGAGCTCCGTGAGGTTGAGCGTGCTCCCATCATCGGAGACCGACTGCAAGACGTAGCTCCTCGTCCCGTCGGCCGCCTTCAGGACCGTCTCCATCCCGACCGCCGCGTCGTACAGCACGGCGGAGAGCCACAGCGCCACCCCCTGAAAGGCGCCGCTTTTGGTATCACGGACGTCGTCTATTCGGGTAAAGGCGAAGCGGTGCGGGTCAACCCAGGCCAGTCCGCCGCGCAGCCCCGGGAATCCGGGGCCCTTCTCCATCCCCTTGCCGTCAACCGTGAAGAGCGTGAAGAACATGTCGGGGCGCGCTCCGCCGGTGACGAGCACCAGCCGCCCGCCGTCGGGGCTCCAGACCAGGTCCTGATACTCCCCCCGGGCGTCGAGGGGGATGAACGCCACGCTCCTCCCGTCCGGGCCAAAGAAGAAAACCCCGGTCTCCTCCTTTTGGACGGCCTCGGACGTCTCGCTCCCCACCACGCACCAGAGGGCGATGCCGTTCTCGATCCCGTCGGGGACCTGATGGACCTCACACTCCAATGCCGTCCCCCCGCGGGTCACGCGCCCGTTCTCGAGGGCGAAGCCCGTCGGGACGGGAATCGGTGCAGCCGCCGCGGCACCCGCCAAAAACAACGCCAGGACACAGAACACCACCATGCCGTATCGTTTCATTCTCTCCAACCGTCCTTCCATCTCCGACTTGATCCGGCCTGTTCGCCGGCGATCTTCAGGGACCTGTCTCCCTATGCCAGGAAGAGTATAGCCCACTTATCCTTCCCGTTCCACCTGCAGGGCTTCGTGACCGCCTGGAAGGCTGCGTGGCGGCCCTTCGCCATGATGGCGTCGGGGCCGAATACGAGAAGCGAGCGGCTGCCGAAAGACTCTCCTATTGTTGTTGCCAACTCCGAAATATGTTGATAAACTTGGATCGAGGTGAGACGTTTTGAGACAAGATCTGGAAGAATGGCTGAAGGGGAACACCGACAAACTGAAGAGGCTGGAGGCGTCCGGAAAGTACTCCGGCCTGCCGGTCGTTCGTCTTGCAGCGTCCTCCGAAGCGTCCTTCAGGCCCGTTCCCGAGGACTCCACGGCGTTTCAGGCCAACGAAGCCTCTCCGGCGGCCGAGGGGAAGCCTGCTGCCGAATTCGACGATTCGCCCGAGTTTCCCCAGGAGGAAGCCTCGCCTCCCGACATCCGGGAAGGAGATCCCGTTTCCTCGTCATCTCCTTCTTCATCCCATTCTCAGGGGCCTGCCGAACCTCCGCTCATCCCCTCGGAGGAAGTGGTTCGCCCCGAACCGGCCGAGCTCGCCGTCACTCCGGAGCGAGAGGAACGGGAGAGCTCCCCCCTCACGGAGGACTTCTCGTTTCAGGAGGGGAAAAAAGAAAAAAAGGAAGAGGAAAAAATGGACGAAGCGATTCTTCCGACGAACGACGGGGAGGATGGGCCTCCCGAGGAGATCGGCGGGGACATATCGACCGATGCTCCATCCCGGGAAGCCCCCGAGGAGAGGACAGTCCCCTCGGAGCCGTCTCCTCCCAATGAGGAGACGGACGCCGCCCCGGAGTCCGAGGGCCGTGAAGCCGACCATGCCGCGCACCTGCGCCGCGCCACACACACGAGGAGGGCGGCGGTGGAGTCCTCGAGTCCCGGGCAGGTCCCGCAGCGCCGGATGAGGCTCGCCGTGCTCTGTACCGTCGCGATCCTGGTGCTGGGGACGACCTTCGCCCTGTACCGCCATATCCAGAACAACTCTCAGGGCGCCATAGCTCAGGAGGCCCAGACCCTCTACGAGGAGGGGCGCTATGACGAGGCCATGGCCTCCTATCAGCGGGGGTTCGATCGCTACCCCGATTCCCGGGAGTTCCTGTTGGGCCTGGCGCGCTCCTCCGTGAAGGCGGGCCAGCCGGACCAGGCCCTGACGGCGTGGCGTCTTTACCTCGACCAGATCCCCGAGGAGGATAAGCCCGGCCGGGCCCAGGCGCTCTACGAGACCGGCCGCCTTTATGCCCAGAAGAGGGCCCCCGACAAGGCGATAGAACACCTGGTCCAGTCCTCGAACCTGGATCCGACCCGCTATGACACGCACTTCGCACTGGGACGCCTGCTCGAGGAGCGGAACAGGCCGGCCGAGGCCTTGAACGCCTATCGCCACGCCCTGGAGCTCCGTCCCTCCTCCCAGGAGGCCCTCGATGCCGTGAAACGCGTCGCAGGGCTGGTCGTCGATCACCCCGCCTCGACGCGAGGGCCGGATCGGGAATACGAGAAGCACCTCGAGGTGGGGGCCGTGGCCCTGAACCTGAAACGCTATGACGACGCCCTGTCCCACTTCAATCAGGCCCTGTCGATCAAAAGCGACGACGAACGGCCGTGGCTGGGGCTCGTGGGCGTTCATCAGGGCAAGGGGAACGATGCCGAGGCCCTGAAGCTTCTGCAGGACGCTCAAAAGCTTCTCCCCGACAGCGTGACCATCGGAGCGAAGATCGACGAGTTGAACCAGAAGCCGAAAAAAAAGGAGAAGCCTGCATCGGCCTCCCCGGCGAGGCGCAGGAAGAAATCCGTTGAAAAACAGTAAAACACCGATCGAGACAAGGGCGCATACCGGTCCGAGGGGGGCCGGGCCCAAACGACACCGAGGGGGGACGGCAAATGACAAGGCTGGCGTCAAATCCGTTCGAGGCCGCCAGAATTGAAGCTCACGAGGCCTTGGCGAGTACGGTGACCAGGGCATTGAGCAAGAAGGGCTACGAGGCCGTTTTTGCTCCTACGAAGGAGGACGCCCTGGCGGAGGTGCTGAAGCTGATTCCGGAGGGCGCCGTCGTCGGCGTCCCGGGCACGGTGACCATCCGGGAGATCGGGGCCATGGAAAAGCTCGCCGAGCGGGGCTGCACGATCCGCCACCACTGGAACCCGAGCCTCACCCCGGAGGAGCGGATGCAGACCCTGATGGACGAGTACTGCGCGGACTACTTCCTCACCAGCGCCAACGCGGTCACCCGGGACGGGATGATCGTGAATATCGACGGCAACGGAAACCGGGTCAGCGCCATGGCCTGGGGGCGCAATGTCCTGATCTTCGTCATCGGGGTCAACAAGATTGCGGGCTCGCTGGAGGAGGCCATAAACCGCGCCCGGACCGCGACGCCCCCCAACGTCCTTCGACTGAACGGCAACACGCCCTGCATCCGGACGGGCCATTGCGTCGACTGCGATTCCCCGTCCCGCGTCTGCCGAGCGCTCCTCATTCTGGAGCGCCCGACCATGGGGAGAAGGACACACGTCATCATGGTGGGGGAAAGCCTGGGGTACTGACCCCGCTCCCCCCGCACGAAACCGGGCCGTCCGCCCGGCAGAGAGGAAAGACAGGCATCATGCAAAACCGAGACAAGATAGCGCTCATCCTGGCCGGGGGGCAGATCTCCCATCGCAGGAAGGGAAGCGCCAGGGAAAGAATTCCGCTGAAGTGGGAGGAGCTGAAGACGTTTCTCCCGGAGGAGCTTCACGAGGAGATTGCGCCGCAGGAGTGGAGCTTTCAGCCGCTCTCGCACTATACGCTGCGGATGTGCAGCGATCTCGTCCAGCTGGCCGCCTCCCAGGTCAAGGAGGGGGCGAAGGGCGTCGTCGTAACCTGCGGCACGCAGGCCCTGACGGAGCTGGCCTACTTCGCGGACCTCGTCTGGAGTTTTCCGCAGCCCCTCGTCTTCACGGCATCCATCTTCAACGCGGGGGCGCCCGGCAGCGAGACCGCCCTGCACCTCGCCCAATCCGTTCAGGCGGCCCTCTCCGAGACCTGTTGGGGACAGGGGGCCATCGTCTGCGTCCAGGACGCGCTCTACACGGCCGCCGATTTCATCCACTTCTCCAACTCCAGCCGCTCCGGCTTCCTTTCCTACCCCAGCGGTCCGCTGAGCATCTTTTCCGAGCCCTCGGGGGACCTGATCCCCCTGAGGTCCCCCAGACGCGGCAAGGTCCTGGACGTCGAAACCGTACCCGCGCGCGTCATCGAGATCGTCGACGCCTCGCTGGGCGGAGGGGACGTCATCTTGAACGCCCTGCTGGACAAGCGCATCGAGGAGGTGGAGGGGCTTGTCGTCGCCGGGTTCGGCAACGGGGAGGTTCCCCCATCCTGGGTCCCGCTCCTCCGAAAAATCCTCCGCACCGACATCCCCGTGGTCCTGACCTCCCGCTGTCCCGCCGGCTGCATTCAGGCCTATACCGACTTCGAGGGCAGCGCCGCGCACCTCCTGGAGATGGGGCTGCTCAGCGGCGGCGGCCTCTCGCCCCTCCAGGCCCGCATCCGCCTCGCCCTCGCCCTGGGCTCCGGCCTCAAGGGCAAGGACTTGAGCGACTACATGCAGGACTCGTGACATGGCCCTCATCGCCATCATAGGCCGTCCCAACGTCGGCAAGTCCTCCCTGTTCAACCGCCTGATCGGACGCCGGGAGGCCATCGTCGACGACACGCCCGGCGTCACCCGGGACCGCATCTACGGTTCGGCGGAGTGGCGCGGCAAATCCTTTTACGTCGTGGACACGGGGGGCATCCTCGGCGAGGAAAGCGCCTTCAGCGCGGGGATCGAGGCCCATGTCAACGAGGCCATATCGGAGTGCGACATTCTTCTGATGGTCGTCGACGGACACGTGGGGATCACCGCGGCCGACGAGAGCGTGGCGCACCTGCTGCGCCGCAGCCGAAAGCCCGTCGTGGTCGCCGTCAACAAGATGGACGACCTCAAGCACGAGGTGCACGTCGCGGACGCCTTCTCCCTGGGGTTCGAGCACGTGGTGGGGGTCAGCGCCCTCCACAAGCGCAACCTGGAGGACCTGCTGGACCTGCTTGCCGGTCTGCTGCCGGAGGAGGCGGAAGGGCCCCGGGACGAGGACGAGATCCGCCTCTCCATCGTGGGGAAGCCCAACGTGGGCAAGTCCAGCCTGCTGAACCGCCTGGCGGGGGCCGAGCGTTCGCTGGTGAGCCCTCTGGCTGGGACGACGCGCGACCCCGTCGATACCTCCGTCGTCATGGATGGCCGGAGGTTCCGGCTGATCGACACCGCGGGCCTGCGCCGGAGGGGCCGCATGGACAGCGCCCTCGAATATTACTCCTTCGTGCGGACCCTGGCTGCCGTGGACCGCTCCGACGTCGCGCTGCTGCTGATGGACGCCTCCGACCCCTGCACGGATATGGACAAGAAGGCCGCCGCGCACGCGGTGGAGAAGGGCAAGGGACTGATCCTGATCCTGAACAAATGGGACCTCGTCTCCTCCCGGGATCGTCCCGGGGATACGATGACGAAGCGGATACGCGAGGACCTGCCCTTCCTGACCTGGGCGCCGATCCTCTTCATCTCCGCCCTGAACGGGCGGGGCGTCGGCAAGATCGCCCAGGCCGCCGTCAACGTGTTCGAGAACCGTCGGCGGCGCATCCCGACCAACGCCCTGAACCGACTGATGCGCGACGTCCTGGCCTTTGACCGCCTCCCCTCCGGCAGGAGGGGCAAGGCGCTCAGGATCTACTACTGTCTCCAGTCCGGGGTGGAGCCGCCCACCTTCGTCTTCTTCGTCAACGACCCCGGCATCGTGGACACGGCCTTCGAGAACCACGTCAAAAAGGAGCTCCGCGCCCTGGAGAACTTCACGGGATCGCCCTTGCGGGTGTTCTGGCGCGGCAAGGAGCAGGAAGGATAAGCCAAAAAACAAGAACGCCCGCCCCTTCATTCGAGGGGCGGGCGCTTCGTAGGGTCATCCGGTCATCTCCCCGACGTTGCGGGGGGTGCTCAGCGGGAACAGCGCAGGGGCAGCTCGAGTCCGTTTTGCCGAAGCAGCGCCTCGTCCCCGAGTATCGTCTCGAGGTCCCCATCCGCGGCGACGCGCCCGTCGAACAGCACGACGGCCCGGCCGCACACGTCCAGGGCCATGTCGAGGTCGTGGGTCGCCAGGATGAGGGGCTTATCCAGCTCCCGAAGCACCTCGATCACCCGGCGGCGGGCCCTCGGGTCCAGGGCCGCGGAGGGTTCGTCCAGCACCACGATCTCCGGCCGCATGACCAGAATTCCCGCCAGAGCCGCCATGCGCTTCTCCCCTCCCGAGAGGCGGTGAGGCGGACGCTCGGCCAGATGTCCGACGTTCAGGGACTCCAGCACCTCCCGGGCCCTCGCATGGGCCTCCTCGGCGGGTACCCCGTGCGCAACCGGCCCGAAGGCCACGTCCTCTACGACCTGCGGCATGAAAAGCTGGTCGTCGGGGTCCTGAAAGATCAGGCCGACGGCCTCGCGCAGGCGCTTCAGGTCCTTCCCGACGGGAACGCCCTCCAGCGACACCGTCCCCGTCTGCGCGGCGATGCAGCCCGCCAGATGGAGCATGAGGGTGGACTTGCCCGAGCCGTTGGGCCCCACCAGCGCGAGCTTCTCCCCCCTTCCCAGCGTGAAGGAGACGCCGTTCAGGGCACGATGTCCGTCGGGGTAGGCGTAGCAAAGGCCGCAGACCTCGAGAGGCGCTCCGGCGGAAGCGACCGTCTCCGGCGCCGCCGGGGACGACGCGCTGCGGACCGCGTCCGCGCCCGTTGAATCCCGATTCATCTCCCGACTCATCCTCAGGGCCTCCAGACGAGGGAAAACGACAGGATGACCGCGACGTTCAGGGCAAACAGCAGGCAGAACAGGACGTCCCGCCCCTGCCAGCACAGAGGCCGGCCCTGACAGAACCCCGCCATTCCCCCGCGGCACCGGATCGCGAGCATCATCCGCTCCGAGCGCTCCGAGCCGTGCACCAGCGTCGTCCCGAGCATGCAGGCGAAGGTCCTGCACATCGGGATCCCCTTTAAGTCGGGCCCCCGAAGCTGCACAGCCCGCACCATCGTCCCCGCCCGCTCCGCCAGGATGAAGATGCAGCGCGTGGAGAGCAGCAGCAGGATCCGCAGTTTCTCGGGGACTCTCAGGCGGGCCAGAACGCCGTCCACCCTCCCCACGCCCAGCGAGAGGACCATCCGGCTCAGCAGGACCGAGATCAGGTTCAGTTTGAGCAGAATGAGGCCGGCAAACCTCAGCCCCGCAGCGGAGAAGGGCCCCCAGAAGCGCTCGCCGGGATAGGTCAGCATCAGGAGCAGGGCGATGAACGCCCCCACGGCGTTCAGGTGCAGCAGTTCCCTTGCCAGAGGGCCGGGCTCGCCCAGGAAGAACAGGACCAGTACGACCGGCACGCCGCAGAGCAGGGCCGGAAACGACCGCACGGAGGCCAAGACGAAGGCCAGGACGAGGGCGCAGAGCACACGTCCCCGCGGGTCGAAGCGGTCCAGCCCCGTCGGCGTGGCCTCGGCCCGAAGGGCGCTCGTATCGAGCTGCATTTCCCCGTTATCGCTCCACGCCCATCAAAAGGTCCGGGGCGGCGCGCTTCATATAGGCGACCATGAAGGCCGTGATGGCCCCCTCGATCAGGGCAAAGGGGATATGGGCGAGGAAGACGGTGTTGGCGATGACCGACAGGTTGGTGTCCGTCCCGCGCAGAAAGATCTCCACCCCCAGGGCACAGAGCATGACGGCCAGGAAGCCGGCCAGGAAGGCGAGCACGAATGCCGCCCTACCGCTGCTTCTGCGGATCGGGGCGGCGAACAGCAGGTAGGCGGCGAGCGCGGGGACCGCGACATCCACCGTGTTCACCCCCAGGACGACAAGCCCTCCGAACTGGAACAACAGGGCCTGGAGGACCAGGGCGACCATCACGGCAGGAAAGGCCGACCACCCCAGGACCAGCCCCATCGGGGCGATGAGGGAGAGGTGGGTCGAGCTCGGAGGGATCGGAACGTTGATCAGGGAGGCCAGGAAGAACGCCGACGAGAAGAACGCGACGCGCACGATCTTGTCGGCGTCGAGCTTCTTCAGCCCAATCGCCGTTCCGACCCCGGCGATGGCCCATCCCGCGGTCAGCATCTGAGAGGAGAGCATACCCTCGCTGATGTGCATGGACCCTACACCATCCTTTTACGGCGGAACAGGAGGACGAACGCCGCGATATTGAAGAGCAGGCTGACACCCAGCCCGGCCCGGAGGTAAAGATCCAGGCCCTCGGGAGCCGCCTTCTTCTCCTGGACGATTCCGCCCGCCGCCCCCCCCGACATGAACTCCTGAGTCACGTCGATCTCCGCCTCGGCCCTGTGCCCGTCGTCGTCGTTGACGACGACCCGCCACTTCCCCGGCTTGTCGGGGACGAAGGCAAAACGCCCGCCCGCATCGGTCCGACCGGACTGATAGGCGATCTTCTCGTCGGACGGGGAAAAGACCTCGGCCTTGAGGTAGCTCATCAGCTCCCCCGTGGAGTAGAAGAAATCCAGCGCGACCGGCCGCAGGTCGGACTCCTGGTAGCCCACGCCGTGGGCCGACGCCATTCCCGAAAAAAGGCCCAGGCCGACGGCAACCGCCAGCCCAAGCATAGCCATTCTGAGACGACCCGGCATCCCACTCACTTTCGTCTCACTCCACTTCATTACTTCACTTCAAAGATCAAAAAGGCCTTGCGCGTGACGGAATCGTACTCGCCCTCCTTGCCCGGCAGATCCTTCTTCATGGCGCGCACGCCCCAGAGCCCCGGCGCCGTGATCTTGATATGAGCGACGCCCTGGACCGCATCGGAGGCGTAGGCGTAGGTGTTCTCGTACGGCGCAAAGCCGTCGTACGTCGCCCACACGGGACCGGAATAGGGCTTTCCATCCACCAGGATCTTGACGTCGAAGAACTCGCCCACCTTCGCATCCGCGGGGTTGGTCACCGGGATGATCTCCAGGGGCTGCCCCGTCTCCACGGCGAAGTTCTTGTCGTCCTTCGAGGCGTTGACGATGGCCTTGACGAACTTGTCGTTCTTGGTGGCCTTCACGACCTTCAGGCCCTGAGCCTCCAGTTCCTTGCGGGTCCCGGACTTGCCGCCCTCGTTCGTCGTGCACCAGACGCCGCCATCCTTGTTGGCGAGGATAACCATGGAGCCGTCGTCCGCCGCCGGCACCGAAAAGTCGATGCAGAGATTTTTTTCGTTCGGCTTCAGCTCGGCCTCCTGCAGCTTGCCGTCCTTGAAGACGCCCGCTTTGATGCGCTCGGCGTCCTCCACCTCCTCCGGGACGATGAACTTGTGCCCCGAATGGATCTCGACCGTAAGCGTCCCGCCCTTCTCCACATCCATTTTCTGAGGCTTCATCACCAGCTCGTGCGCAAAAGCCGCCGTCGAGAGCCCCATTGCCAGAAGCGCCGCCGATACGATACGTCCGTACTTCATGATACCCATCCTCCTCGATGATCTCGTCCCGATACCGACACCCGGCGCACCCACGGTGCACCACCCTTCAGTAAAAAGCGCGAAGCCAACAAAAACACGCAGATATGCAGATACGAAAAACCCCTCGCCGCGAAGGAACAGGACGAGGGGACATACCGCCATTTGTTCCGTCTCCATCGCTCGTGGACAGGATACCTCTCTCGTCCGCCGGGCATTCCGGCTTTACGGCGGCGGGACCGCGCGGGACTTGCACCCTGCTTCCCCCAACGGACGAGGCGTTATGCAAAATCTGATGAGTTCTCACCAATTTACGTTTCAGATTATAGCACACCTCCCGGCGCCCCTGCACTCGCTTTTATGCGGAGACGTCCCACTCACCCTTCCTTCACGAACACCTGGCGCCGGGATATGGAGTTGATGTAGTCGTCCTCCTTCAGCTCCAGGCCCCGCTCGCGGCAAAGCTCGGGGTAGACGTTGTTCCAGTTGTCCCGGTTCCCCTCGCCCCAGCGGCAGAAGGGATACCAGATGATTCCCCAGAGGCCGAACCGCGGACGGCTCCAGTCCACCAGCAAAAAGGTCCCGCCCGGCCTCAGCAGGCGCGCCGTCTCCGCGATGGCGGCACGCCGAACCGCGGGGGGCGTCTCGTGCAGCGCCATAGAGGTCATGACCAGGTCGAAGTGTCCGTCGGGAAAGGGAAGCTCGTCCATGGACGCCCTCAGAAACTCCAGCCCGCAGGCGAAGGCCCCGGCCCCCCGGCGCGCGCACTCCAGCTGGTCGTCCGAGATGTCGGCCCCCACGATCGACGCGTCGGCGGGGCTCTTCTCGGCCAGGGCATAGCTCAGGCCACCGGGACCACACCCCAGATCGAGCGCCCGGCCTCCCGGGCCAAGCTGCAGGTCCCCCACGGCCCGACGATAAAACCGCTCCTGAAATCCGAACAGCGCGGCGAGCCGCCGATAGCTTTCCCCTCCCAATATGCCCCTGAAGGCCCTGCCCTTACCGCGAAAATCCCGTGCACCCTCCGTCATCGTGCCGACCTCCTCCTTATTGAACCTCTTGCACATTCTTGAACCGCCCAGGAGGTACAAGTCCCCTGCGGCAAAAAGCAAACCACGAACCGCATCCCTCCCAATTTTCTTGAAGGGCCCCTCGTTCCCTCAAAGGGCCCCTCGGGGAGCGCTGCCTCGAAGAGGCTCCTCCCTCTGCCCCTCCTCTTTCCGCCCCTCCAGGGCAGCGTCCAGTGCACCCAGAAAATCCCGCAGAAAGTCCCTGTCCCTCTCGGACGCGTCCGCCAGAAGGCCCTCCACCAAGCGGTCGAACTCCGCGTGGAGACGCTCGTGGAACAGGTAGGCACGCTCGCCCTCGGGCGTCACCCTCAGGATGCGGCGGAGGCTGCTGTCCTCGTCCCTCTCCTTGACGAGCATCCCCTTCCCCTCCAGCTTCATCGCGATCTGGGACACGGCCCCCCGCGTCACCCCCAGCACCTCCGCCAAGGCCGTCATGTGCCGGTTCGGGTTCTCCTTCACGCATTTGATCATGTGGATCTCCGCTGCAAAAAGGGGCGTGTCGGTCCCGTAGCGGTGCAGCCGCTCCTGAGCCTCCTCCAGCTTCAACATGACGTTCAGCAGGCGATAGCTGATCCTGTTCTCGTTGGCCTCGTTAATGATCTTCATGCTCCAAATTGTATAGCATATATACAATCGGGACAAGAGGCATGGGGCATCGCCGCTTCGTGTTATGATGGTGGAAACTCTTTCGAAAGGGCGGATGAGACGGGATGGGACACGACATCGATTTTTATTGGAACGCCTCGGTGGCCTTCCACGGACATGCCTGTCCGGGGCTGGCCATGGGCTGCCGGATGGCTGTGGACGCCGCCGCGCTGCTGGGCGTCGACGAACGGTGCGGGGACGAGGAGGGCGTGTGCATCGCCGAGACGGACGCCTGCGGGCTCGACGCAATCCAGGCCGTCTGGGGCTGCACCATGGGCAAGGGGAACCTGCTGCTGAAGCCCCGGGGCAAACAGGCCTTCACGTTCTACCGCCGCGGGGCCCCGGAGGGACTTCGCCTCTATTGGTGTGCGCCCCGGTCCGACGAGCGGACGCGGGAGGAGAGGATAACCCATTACCTGAGAGGCCCGGCGGAGGAGCTGTACCGTGCGACGCGCGTGGCCGTCCCCGCCCCGGACGAGGCCCGCGTGAGCCCCTCCCTCGTCTGCACGCGCTGCGGCGAGCGGACGGCCGAGCCGATGGTACGCCTGCTGGAGGGGCAACCCTATTGCCTGGACTGCTTCGCCGATCCCTCGCGGATTCTGCGGTAGGGGAAGCGCCGAGGGCCCGACCTCCCGACGCGGAAACTCCGCAATTGTCGGAAGCAACATTCACGGCCTCCCCACTGTCCTTCCGCCGCTTTTCCTTTGCGCTTACTCCGTGCGTGCGCATCGCACCCATCCCACCGTGCGTATCCCTTCTTATCTTTTCTCCTCTCATTCCATAAAATCGACGCCCACCGGGCGGTGGGCGTCGATCGATTTGCCGCGAACCTCGCGGTATGGGCTCTCGAAACGGAAGTAAGATGGCTCATACTGAGGAGAACGAGCCGGAAAAACAAGGGAATGCCGATTCAGTCCATAAAGCCTCCCTAGTCTTTTCCGCCCTTGACGAACATTCCTTCCTTCATGATGATCTCCATCTTCTCCACAGCCACGTTGCGGATGTTCTCCAACGGGTTACCGGAGAGCACCAGCAGATCGGCGAACTTGCCGGCCTCCACCGTCCCGGTGACGTCCCCGACCATCAGCATCTCGGCCCCGATCTTGGTGGCGGCCATCAGGGTGTCCATCTCGGAGATTCCCGCCTTCTCGACGAAGGAGTACATTTCGCCCAGCGCCGTGATGCCGTAAGGGGTGAGGCTGGAGCAGAACGAGTCCGATCCGATCGTGAGTCCGATGCCCTTTTCCTTGGCCTTGCGGAGGTTCGCATAGACGCGGTTGAGCTCCTTCTCCGCCACCGTGGCGCCCTCGTACTTGTCGTGGACCTCGGGGATGTAGGGCGGAGCGTAGGTCTTGAACCACTCGTTCAGGAACTGGATCGTGGGGCAGAAGTAGATGCCCTTCTTCGCCATGATATCCAGGCATTCGTCGTTCAGCGTCTGGCCGTGAATGATCAGATGCACTCCCGCCTTGGCGGAGTCCAGTGCGCCGCCGTAACCCTCGGCGTGAGACCACACGGGGATGTGCACCATGGCGCACTCGTCCACGACAGCCTGAATCTCCTCAAGCGTGTAGTGCTGATCCAGCTTCTGGTCCCAGCGCCAGATGCCGCCGCCCGTGGACCAGATTTTGATCGCGTCCGGATTGTCGCGCAGACGCCTGCGGACGGCCTTGCGCAGGTCCCAGGGACCATCCACCCGCTCGGCCCAGGGATGAGACTCGTTGTTGTAATAGGTCGGCAGCTTGTGGCTGTCGCCGTGGCCGCAGGTGCGGCAGAATCCCAGGCCGGTACCGACCACGCGGGGCCCCGTCATGACGCCCGCCTCGATCATGTCCCGAATCTGCAGCCCCGACCGGGATATCTCGCCCACCGTGGTGAGGCCGCGCTCGAGGCACTCGTGCGCCTGCTGCACCGCCACAACCGACTTCTGGACTACGTTCTCCAGCACCCAATCGCTGTCGTCGTCGGTGAGGTTCCCGGAGAAGTGCAGATGGCTGTCCACCAGTCCCGGGATGATCGTCTTTCCGGATACATCGACCTTCTTATAGTCCCCCCCGAATTCCTTCCGGGGCCCCGCGTACTCGATCTTGCGATCATTCACCAGCACCAGGGAATCCTTTACAGGCTCGGCTCCCGTACCGTTGATCAGCAACGCCCCTACAAACGCCGTCTTTGCCACAACAATCCCCTCCCAACCTCAAAAGTATTTGAAACGAGTTCCAACACAAGCCTTACGCAGCCCCAAAACCGGGGCTCAGCGCCCTTCCGACAAGGCCCAAGGCCCGACGTCGATCAGGCGGCATGGAACACAACGAAACGAACAGAATCGAAACAGACGAACTCAGTCCGCGACCGCTTTGCGGCCGGACAAAAGCCTGAGCAGCAGCCCCAGGGCGACCCAGCCGGCGACGATCCCCCACTCCACGGCATTGAGCGCCGCGGGGCTGTACGGGACCACCATCAGAAGGACGATGATACCGCCGGCAACGCAGGCTCCCAGGATCCCAAGCCTGCCGCCCGGCACCTTGTAGGGCCTGGGGAGGTCGGGCTCGCTGAAACGCATCCTGAGGCAGGCCAGGCTGACCATCATGCAGGCGAAGATGAAGGAGAGCGCGGAGACGTTCGTCAGCGGGACCAGCAGCTTCTTACCGAAGAACGGCCCGATGAGCGTGAAGGCCGCCATCAGCACGCAGGCCGTCCTGGGCGTCCCCGACTTCGGATCCAGTTTCGCGAAGGAGGCCGGAAGCTGCCCCTTGCGCCCCATGGCCAGCATGATGCGCGTCGTGGCGCCGAAGAAGGAGTTCATCGGCCCCATGGGGCCCAAGGTGCCGATGCAGAGCATGGCGACGTAGAGCCACAGGTTGATGTTGCGCAGGCATGAGAGCGCCGGAACGGGGCTCTTCACGAACTCGGTCCAGGGGACGATCGTACCGAACGAGTAGATGCAGACCATGTAGAATACCCCGGACGCGAGCAGGGCCATGCTGATGACCTTACCGAACTTGTTCCAGTCCAGCCCCTCGGCGGCCTCCTCGGCCTGTTGGGGAACGGTGTCGAACCCGGCGTAGAAGAACGGGGTCATGACGAGGACGGCCAAGACCCCCGACCAGAGGTCCGCCACGCGCGTCCGGGTCATCGCGCCCTGGACCTGGGAGAAGATCGGCAGGATGTTCGACGGCCCGCCCTTGACGAGGGATATGCCCATCGCGAGCAGCATGCCGCAGAGCAGGGCCTTGGCCAAAAACGCCTGGAGCCGGGCGGCCGAGGACGCCCCCCTGAGGTTCATCGCCACCACATAAGCGGCGAACAACAGGGCAATGAGCGTCGGGAAGAGGTAGACGTCCGCCCCGAGGATCGTGTAGAGCTTGACGGACCTCAGGATGGGGAAGAAGTCCCCGAACATGTCCGAGACCAGGGTGGAGATGGCGATGGCCTCCCATGGACACAGAATCCCGTTGCCCAGGGCGAGAAACCAGCCGGTGATGTAGGACATCGTGGGCCCGAAGGTGCGGTCCACATACTCGACGATGCCCCCCGAGATCGGAATGGCCGCCGTCAGCTCCCCGAAGACCGCGCCGATCGGCAACAGGAACACCGCTCCAATGGCGAAGGCGATCATGGCAGCGACCGGACCGCCGCCAATGACCATCCAGTCCCCCACCAGGAGCACCCATCCCGTCCCGATGATGGCCCCGAATCCGATGGTGAAGAAGTTCCAGTTGGTCAGGGTTTTCTTCATCCCCGACCCGTGTTCCGCCTGTGACATTCTCAACGCTCCCCTCAACAGGATTGACTGCAGCATAAATTTAATACGTCACCGCAAGAAGTCCAACGATTTGTCATCAACAACGGTTTCACCGTCCCCAACCTACACCCCTCCCGACTCGTCGCCCCTCTCACCTCCCCGCCGAAGGGATGATATACTGATTTTTGAGGGGAAATACTTCCCCTGCCCGGCCGCAAACCGGGGCATCGAAGGGGGGACTTCGGTGAATTACGTTGCGCTTTGTGACGACAACGCCTGTGATCTGGAACTGCTCGGGAGCTACCTGAGGGAACTGCAAGACGGAAGCAATGTGGGGATCGTGCCTTTTTCCTGTGGACACAAACTTCTTCAGGCCTATAGGGGCGGCGAGCGATTTCACCTCGTCATTCTGGACATGTGCATGGAAAAAATCAATGGCCTGGACACGGCGCGCGAGATCCGGAAACTGGATTCCGACGTACCCCTGCTCTTCGTCACGGGAACGGCCGAGTACGCCTTGGAGGGATACACGGTTCAGGCCTCTCGTTACCTGCTCAAACCCGTGGACAAACAGGTTTTCCTTCACAACGTCAGCCACCTCCTCCAGCCCAGGGAAACCCCGTCCCGCTATCTCTCGTTCACGTGCAGTTCCGGCCTCATAAAGGTACCCCACGACTCCATCCTCTATCTCGAGTCCTTCAAGCGGACGGTGGTGCTGCACACGCCGATGGGAAAACACAGTTTTACCGGACGCATCGGAGAAATAGCGGAAAAGCTGGAGAAGCACGGGTTTGTACGCATCCACAAAAGCTATGTGGCCAACCTGCGCCACGTCGAATGCATTTACAAGGAGACCGTCCGTCTGGACACCGGACAGTCGATCCCTTTGGGGCGACAGTACGGAAAGACCACGCAAGCGGCAGTGCTGCATCACGGACTGGCCAACCTCTGACACCGGACCGGGGAGATGAGCTTGCAGGATCTGACCGCCTATGCAGTACTCTCCGCAGCGGAGACGTACGTCTTCCACATGTTCTTCAAGGCGCTTCTGCGCCGCAACGAACGTCACGACGCGATCTATGCCGGAGGGCTGGTCGTCTACTACGTGTTCCAGTTCGTGTCCTACGCTCTCCAAAGTCCGCTGTTCTCGATGGCCCCCCTGTACATGGTGTTTGCCCTGCTCACCGTTTTCCATTTCTATCATGGGAGCAACCAGGTCCGGGGGGCCGCAGCCTTTGCCTTTGTGCTCCTCAACTACGTCTGCAAGGTACTGGCGGTCGCGCTCACCTCGGCCCTCTCGCGGCGTTACCTGCTGGATATCCCGTTTCGCCTGGTCATGGGTCACTTCGACCAGATTCTGTCCTGTTGTTTCGTAGCAGCCGCATCCTTCGTGATCACCCAGCTGCGGTCCGTCAAAAACCGCCGGATCAACTGGCTGAGCAACTCTATCCTCTGCATCGTCACGGTCGCGAACAGCCTTCTGGTGCTCTGGCTCTTCTGGAACCACGGAGCGGCCGTCGACAACCTCCACATTTACGTCGAGGCCGCTTTGCTGTTGCTCTGCACCACGCTCTTTCTCTTCTTTTTCATCGATAAGGCGCAGCAAAGCAACATGCATTACTACCGAACCGAGATGCTCCATCAGCAACTCGAAATGCAGTCCCGCTACTACGAGCAGATGGAGACGCACCAAAGAGAGATTCAGGCCATCCGGCACGACATCCAGAACCATATGCTGTACATCATGTCCATGATCGGGAAGGGGGAGAGCGGGGCCGCCCTCGAGTACGCAGAAAAACTCCATACCCGGATTGTCTCCGCCCGGCATCACAGGTTCTGCAGAAACAGCGTGGCGGACGTTCTCCTCAACGCCAAGTACGCAGAGATCCGTGCGGACGGAATTATCCTGAACGCCCGTGTCGACCTGCCCGCCTCCCTTCCCATGGACAACCTCGACCTCTGCATCCTCCTAGGCAATCTTCTGGACAATGCGATCGAGGCCTGCAGGCGGATTGAAGACGCAGATGTGTCACGCACGATCTCGGTACGCGGCGGGCTCAAGGGGACCAATCTGCTCCTCTCCATCAGCAACAGCTATAACGGAGTAGTGCGACAGAACGGAGGACGGTACGAATCCCTCAAGAAGAACCGCAGGGTCAGCGGCCTGGGGCTCTTCAACGTCAAAGACGTGGTGGAACGCCATCACGGAACCATGGATATCCAACACGACGAGAACACGTTTTCCATTTCCATCCTGCTGCGCCTGGGGGAATTCGCATGATGATCTTCAGCCCGGCGTCATTCGTCACCACAAATCCGCCTTTCGTGACCTCCCGCCTCAATCGCCATAGAAAAATCAGCCTTTTTGTGGTATGTATTGAAGCGTACTTTCGATGGGACGAAATGAAGGAGCGAAATAAATGTGCGGGAGATGAACCCGGTGCATAGGGTCCAAGAGGAGAGGTTTAGCTATGGCTTTAGTTTATTTCATTCTCTGGCTGACGGTAAACGGGAGGGTTAC
>NZ_CALIAA010000032.1 GCF_938040765.1 uncultured Fretibacterium sp. | reverse complement strand
TTATTATGATATATTCGCAAATATAACGCTTTTATTTTAAAATGACAAATGTTTTGCAATATTTTTCTACTTTTCCGCTATTATTTTCTATTATAGTATGATTTGTTGCATTCCAGCACCGAAGATGTAGCCTTGACTGGTGGCTGTAAGCTTGCTGCATTGGGTGTTAGGAACGTGATGAACCGCGCCCCTACCCTTGCTGAAGGGTCGTTTGCAATGCCTTTTGACACTGCGAAATATCTTTACAAATATTGTTTCAACTTTCCGTGTGTAACTCGCTGATTTGAACTGGGGTATCAGCGAGACCCAGGTGGGTAATGTCACCAAGGTCGTTTTCACGACCAGCTTCGAGACGAACCTCGGCCTGAAGGGCATGCGTCTGACAACCCAGGGGTTCCGGCAGGGAACGGTGAAGGCCGAGCTGCTTCCCGTTTCCTCGGGAAAGACGAGGACGGCCGCTGCGGCAGCCCGTCGCTACACGCTCAGGGCCTCCGGGGAGTTCGAAACGGCGGACAGGGATAAGGCTGCGATCACGGGTATCCTCTACACGCCCTCCGACGGTTCGGGGGAACGGAGCCTGTCCCTGCCGTCCTCGGGGATTCCGTTGAAGGGGATGAAGAAAACATCTCCTTCCCCCGACACGGAAAAGAAAGGCGGCAGCAGCGGGTGCGACACCGGGCTTCTCTCCTTTGCGGCATTGGCCCTGGTGCCCATGGCATCACGATTCGGGAAAAAAGCGCGGTAAACTCGACCTGAAATTTTTTTGAACCGTTGACCCAAGGCGGAAGGCCGTTCCTCCCATCTCCACAGGGCGGCCTTCTGCTTTGTTTCGAGGTGTGTCCGAATCGAAGAGTCTGAGATTCGGGACAATTTCTTCCGAAGGGAGTTCCTGAAAGTGAGGAAGAGTTTTACGATTCATGCTGCGGCGGCACTGGCCTTTGTCTCACTGCTTTTTCCCCACCCCATCGGGGCGGCCGAAAGGGTGCTCCGGGTCACACCGAACGGGGCACCCCTGGAAGCGAACCGGGACGGCTCCTCCTGGGAGCGCGCGTTGGGAGAGAAGGAATTTTCCGCCGCGCTTTCCTCCGCTGAAGCGGGGACGGAGTTCTGGGTGGCTGGCGGCATCTATCGGCCCAGCCTTTCAGGCGATCCGGCGGCGGCGTTCATCCTCGGGGACGGAGTGGCGGTCTACGGAGGATTCAAGGGAGACGAGAAGGACCGAAGCGGGCGGGATCCCAAGGCGCACGTGACGATCCTCACCGGCGACCTCCATAACGACGACGAAAAGGATGGAAGCGGCGCGACGGCCTCCTGGGAGGGCATCACGGGGACTAACAGTACCGTCGTGGTGAAGGGTGCAAAATGCACGGAGAGCACCGTCCTCGACGGCGTGACTGTCACCGGGGGCAGCAACCCGGCGGGCAAGGGCGGAGGATTGAGCCTATCGGGCTCCCCAAGGATATCGAACTGCATCTTTGTGGGCAACCTGGCCAAGTCAGGCGGCGGCATGGCCAGCCGCGAGGGCAGCCCCAGGGTCGAAAACTGCATCTTTAAGAAAAACAGGGCCTCACAGGGGGGAGCCGGCCTGTTCGAGTTCGGAAAGATCGGCAAGGCCGGGGAGTTCGGATCCACGGTGAAGGGCTGTCTCTTCGAGGGGAACTCGGCGGAAGCCTTCGGCGGAGGAATGGGCGTCATGGCGGCGAGCCCGCACATCATTGCCTGCACCTTCAAGAACAACACTGCGGAGAGCAGCGAACAAAGCAAGGTCGACACTCGTGGAGGCGGGCTTTATATCTATTACGATAGTGCTGCCGAGGTGAGGGACTGCACCTTCGTCGGCAACCGGACATCCTCCAAAAACGGCAGGGGGCTGGGCGGAGGGGCCGCTGCCATAGAACGCACCGCGATTTCCCTGTATAACTGCACCTTTTCGCAGAACTACGCATCGAGCTGCGGCGGCGGCTTCTTCCAGTCCGTCGGGTCCCCGGCGCTCACGAACTGCACCTTCTTCAGAAACGAAGCCCCAAGGGGCGGCGGAGCGTATGCGGAAAACGGGATGACCTCCTTCCCCAGGACGGCGCCCGTTTTGACGCACTGTACCTTTTTGAGGAACAAGGGCACGGAGGGCGGCGCCTTCTACGCGGAACAGGGGGTCGAGCCCTTTATCCTGAACGGCATCCTCTGGGAGAACGAGGGCGGGGAGATCGGTTATCACGAAATGGTCGGGAGGTTCCTCGTAAGCCACTGCGTCGTCAAGGGGGACTTCAACTATTCGAGGGCCACCCCGGAAAACGTCGCGTCCGGGGACGCAAAAATTCAACCATTGGCCGACAATGGCGGTTCGACTGAGACCTGCGCCATCGTGGCGGGAAGTTCCGCCGTCGATATCGGCATGAACGGCACGGAGCTGGAGGGGAAATTGCAGAGGAGTTCCCTGTCGAAGATGCAGAAGGAGGGGCTCCTCTCCTGCGTCTCGGCGGACCAGAGGGGACTGAAGCGTTCCGGAAGGGCGGATGCCGGATCCTTCGAGGTAAACGCAACGGTTCCCGGAACGGAGTTCGTCATCTCCGCGGCGGCCGACCTCGGGGGCAGCATCGAGCCCTCCGGGGAGATCTCCGTGAAGAGGGGAACGGATCGCTCCTTCGCCATTCGCGCGGACAAGGGCTTCCGGATCGCCGGCGTCCGGGTCGACGGGGCCCTCCTGCCGGATGCCTCCGGCCGCACGGAGTACGACTATAAGTTCGAAGGGGTCTCCCGCGATCACAGCATATCGGCGGGATTCGAGGAGATACGGTTCACCGGGCTGGAGATCGTGGGCCAGCCGGACACCAGGCTCCATATCGGCGAGGTGCGCACGTTTCATTACCGTCTGATCGGCGACGCCGAGATCGCGACCGTGGACAGGGCCGTTCCATCCTATCGCGGCAAGGATGGCCGCCCCGACACGAAATGGACTTGGTGGATGGACCCCGTCACAAGCACGGATATTGCCCTGATCTTCAAGCCCCTGGAGGGCATTGTGGACGGGACGTTGACGCTCGATGTGCGGCTCAAGAACGGCTCCCTGCTGTCCGCCTCACTGCCCCTGACCATCCTGTCCGGGAACGCCCCTGCGCCACAGCCACAGCCGGATCCCAAGCCCAATCCGCAACCCCAGCCGGATCCCCAACCGAATCCGAAACCCCAACCGGATCCGAAGCCCCAACCTCAACCCGAGATCTCGCAGGACATCGGTGTGGACGTCCCGGAGAATCCTGCCGGTTGGAACGTGGAAGTCGGAGCTCCCAACGACAGGGGTGAGCGCGGCATCTCCCTCTCCTGCGGCGTGAGCTTCCTCAATCAACCCGTTTCTGTGCGCGTCGACGCTTCGAACTTCGTCAACGGCATAGAGTCCTACAGGCTTGTCAGGGACGGGGAGGGTGCCAGGACCGTCATGTCCGTGACGATGGAGAAGAAGCACAAGTACCGGCTGGAGCTGAACGGACGGGTTCTGGATTCGGAGTTGGACAAGGCGGCGATCAGGGGGATCACCTTCTATTTCGAGGATGGCTCCGCATCCGAGAAGAAGTTCGGCTCGGAGGGGCTGCCCCTTCGCAGCGTCCCTCGCGCCGATTCCACGCCGGAAACTCCCGATAAGAGTGATAAGAGAGGGACGAAAAGCTCCGGGGGCGGATGCAGCTCATTCCCCTTCGCCTTCATCGTTCTCGCAGGCATCCCCTTGTTCTGTCGCAGGCGGGGGCAGTGCACCCCTGTAGATCCGACCCATTCGGGAGGCTTCATGTCATGACGAAAAAATACTTTGCCCTTATCTGCAGCTGCGCGTTCGTGCTTCTGTGCTCAGGCCCCCTGGAAGCGAAACCGGCCAACCCCGGGGAGGTGATCGTTCTGTTCCGCAACAACTCCGGCGAACGCCTGACCCACAGCTCCGCCCTGCGGGGCGTGACCCAGTTCCACGTCGCTGCCGAAGCTGCGGCGGCAGGAGCGCGGGTCGTCCGAACCTATGGGGCGCTCTCGGAGTCCGTGGATGGAGTTTTTGTACTGCTGAACGCAGAGGGCAGAACGACGGAGCAGTTGACGGCATCACTGAAGGGAAACCCCAGTGTCCTTGCCATATCCCCTAACCGCCCCCTGCACGCACTGGAGGAGAAAATCCCCAACGACCCATACTTCGACAAGCTCTGGGGCATGAGGGACATCGACGCGCCGGCTTCGTGGAGCGAGACGACGGGAGACGATTCCGTCCGCGTCGCCGTACTCGATACGGGGATCGCGACCGGACACGAGGACCTGAAGGACAACATCGACACGCTCAACAGCCGCTGTTTCTCGCCCTTCTACGCCGAAGACGCCTACGAGGACGATGCGGGGCATGGCACCCACGTGAGCGGGATCATCGGAGCCGTCGGCGACAATCAGAAAGGGGTCGCCGGGGTCAGCTGGCGAAGTAAGGTCATCGCGTTCAAGGTCCTGGACGCAAATGGTTCGGGCTCGACATCCACCGTCATCAGGGGGCTTGACAGGCTGCTTGGCCTTCTTCGCAGCCAGCCGGCCCTCAAAATTGCGGCGGTCAACCTCTCCCTGGGCGGTTACAGCGCGGAATCCCCCGAGGAGATGGAAAGGGACTCCGCGGAG
>NZ_CALIAA010000031.1 GCF_938040765.1 uncultured Fretibacterium sp. | reverse complement strand
TCACCTGAATTCCTCATGCCTCCATTATCCAAGAGGCTCCTGTCCTGAGGGGGGGTGACATTCTCTCGGTCCCGCTAAGGGATGACATTATCACTGTCCGGCGACAACGGTGAAACCCAAATTGACAGTTGGTTTTTTTGTGCTATAGTCACTTAGTCTTTTTGCGGGCTTGTAGCTCAGTGGATAGAGCGACGGCCTCCTAAGCCGTAGGTCGGCAGTTCGAGTCTGCCCAAGCTCGCCATACAGACATTGCAGGGATTGACAGGTTTCATCCCTTGAAGCGCTCCGCCACAAGCGAGCCGTGTTTCCAGCGCTTTTTTCGGCATTTTTCCCCTCAGCAATCCTCTGAATTTATATGCTTCCGGGTGACGGCACTCGCCCCTCGGCTGAACGATTCAATGCTCACCGGCCGAGATTCGGCAGCCGTTCCATCACTACGGCACACAAAATATGTCCGCTTCTCGCTTTTGGGTGGTGAAACCGTACCGCGTTTTTCCGCCCAGCTGTCGTTATAGACAATGGTCTCCTCCACAAATTGCTGTTCCAGACCCCCTCCAAGGAAGGGTTCAAGGCGCCTCCAGCATCGCCGCGTCCAGGGGGCGGGATACGGTTTCCATCCCACTAGGAAGGTTTCAAGGACCCCATCTCCAGCAAGTACAAGTCCATGCTTATCGAGTTTCCATCCCACTAAGGAAGGTTTCAAGGGTGGAGGAACCGGCATCAGTTCGGGATGTTCTTCGGAGGTTTCCATCCCTCTCGGACACGGAGCACGTTATGGCGAATCCGCTCTCCTATCCTGTGCAGGGGGCGCCTGTCCCGGTTACCGTGAATGAGGTTTATAAGCGGACGGCCAGCTCTGGTGAAGCCCTTTTTCCCGGTCTCCCAGCGACGTGAGCAGGAAGCGGGCCGAGCCCTCCAGGGCAAAGGGCCCCGCGTCGGCCGGGACGAAGAGGCTGGCGCCCTTCCGGGCGCTCAGTACGGTGGAGCCGGCACGGAGTGCAGCCGTCCCGTCCAGGCAGAGCAGGGAGTGAAACGTGTCCCCGTCCGCAGCACGTTCCCAGCGTCCGGACAGGTCCAGGACCTCCGCCCGAAAACAGGGACAATCGGCCAGACGCTCCAACGTGCCGCCCGGAACGGGACGCGCGGGGGACGCACCCGGGACGGCGAGGCCGGCAGGGCCCGGGCGCATGACGTCGAGCGCCTTGGCCACGTGAAGCGGGCGGGATCTCCCGTCCGGCCCCGTCCGGCCGTAGTCGAAGACGCGGTAGGTGAGGTCGGAGCTCTGCTGCACCTCGGCGATCAGGATGCCGCCCCCGATGGCGTGGATCGTGCCTGCGGGGATGAAAAAACGGTCGCCCTTTCGCACCTCCACCCTGTGAAGCACGTCGGTCAGGCTTCCGTCCCCGATGCGGCGCTCCAGCTCCTCCCTTGTGAGCTCCCGCTCGAATCCCAGGTAGAGGAACGCACCGGGCTCGTGGTCCAGGACGAGCCACATCTCCGTCTTGCCCGGGCCGTGCTCGACGCGGGCGGCGTAGGCGTCGTCCGGGTGGACCTGGACGGAGAGGGGGAGCCGGGCGTCGATGAGCTTCACCAGCAGGGGAAAGGGATCGTCCGGCCCGTGTCGGCGGGACACGATCTCCGGGTGTGCCCGAACGGCCTCCGAGAACGGGCGTCCCTCCCAGGGACCGTCGGCAACGACGCCGTCCCCGGCAGGGTGGGCGGACAGCTCCCAGCTCTCCGCGACCGTTTCGAGGTCGGTCCTCATTCCCCAATCGTCCTTCAGGCGCCTCCCACCCCAGAGGTAATCCTTGCAGGCGGGGGTCAGCGTAAAGGGTTCCATGCCGCAGCCTCCTTTTCCTCGTGCCGGACCTTGTTTCCGGAACGGTCCGTATTCATGCCTGTCATCCTACCTCAGGACGGCGGGAAAGTACACCGCCGCCGCGAAAGGCTGTCCGGGGGCTTGAACGTAGGGCCCCGATGGCATCGCGCCCTCCGCTTCTTCGCCCGTAGTAAAATAGAATGTGGATATAAATATGAAAAAGGGTCCGCTGCGGATTTCTCCGGCGTGCCCGAAATGTTTGGGAGTGATCGGTTTGCCTTCTGACGACCTGTACGGAACCCCGCAGCCCGACGGCGGCCCCGGTTTCTGGTGGAGCGTCGAATTCGAGGCGGAGAGCGGCGGGGACGGGAACAAAAACCCCGCGTGGACGGAGGAGCGCCTGTTCGACCTCGCCGCGCTCTCCGGGGCCATGGGGTCGGAGCTCTTCGAGGAGGGGGACGGGCTGGTGCTGCGGGCGGCCTACCGCAGCTCCCGGGAGATCGGCGCGCTGCTCGCGGAGCTGAGGGAACTGCTGGCCGACTTCCCCGGCATCGCGCTGCGCGCGCACGGCAAGGTGGAGGACCGCCCCTGGCACACGCAGCACCTGGAGGCCTTCCCCCCGCTCGAGGCGGGGCGTGAGCTCGTCGTCATGGCCCCATGGCACAGGGACTCCGCGCCCGAGGGGCGGATTCCGATCCTCATCTACCCGGCCTCCGCCTTCGGGACCGGCTATCACGAGAGCACGCGCATCGCGCTCGAGCTTCTGGAGGAGGCCGTGCGGAAGGACGATACGATCGTCGACGTCGGGACGGGTACCGGCATCCTCTTCATCGCCGCGCTGAAGCTGGGGGCCGCGCACGCTGTGGCCCGCGACCTGGACCCGGCGACGCTCGGCGAGGTGCGGCGCAACATGGAGCTGAACGGCCTGCCCCCCATCCTCTGCGACCTGGCCGCAGGGGACCTCCTGAAGGGCGTGGAGGCGGACGCCGACCTGCTGACGGCCAACATCCTTTTGGAGCCGAACCTGGCTCTGCTGCCGGACGTGCTGCGCGTGCTGAGACCGACGGGGTCCGCGATCTTCTCCGGGATGACGGTGTCCGAGCGGGAGCCCTTCCTTTCCGCCCTGCCCGCGGCGGGACTGGCCGCGGAGCGGGAGCTGCGTCTGGGGGACTGGTGGGGCTGCCGGGCCCGGCCCGCACGGCGGGCGTGAACGCAGCTCCATCCCCGGACCTGAGGGGGCGGTCCGTCTGGGTCCACGTCCTGGGATGCCGCTCGAACCTCTGCGAGGGGGACTTCCTGGCCGGGGACCTGGAGGCGCGCGGAGCCCTCGTGACGCGGGACCCGGAGGGCTGCTCCGCCGCGGTGATCGTCAGCTGTTCCGTAACGGCGGAGGCGGACCGCAAGTGCCGGCAGGCGGTACGGCGCGCCCGCCGGACCGTCGGGGAGGCCGGGGTCGTCGCCGTGTGCGGCTGCTGGGCGCAGGGGGCCGCGGCGGACGAGGCTCGGGAGCTGGGCGCCGACATCCTGGTCGGCAACCGGAGGAAGGGCGAGCTGACCGACGCCCTCGAGGCCATGGTCCGGGACGGCCGGGCCTTCCGCGACCTCCGCTCCGATCTGCTCCGGGACCGGAGGTGGGAGGAGCTTCCCGCTGCGCGCCCGGTGTTCCACACGCGCGCCTTCCTGAAAGTGCAGGAGGGGTGCGATCATTTCTGCTCCTACTGCGTCATTCCGTTCCTGCGGGGCCGTTCCGTGAGCCGGCCCGCGGACCGTGCGATGGACGAGGCCCGGCGCCTTCTGGACGCCGGGTGCAGGGAGATCGTCCTGACCGGGATCCACCTGGGCATGTACGGACGGGATACGGGGTCGTCCCTCGCGGAGTTGGTGCGCGCACTCTCGGCCCTGCCGGGGCTGGAGCGGCTTCGCCTGGGGTCCCTGGAGCCCTTCGCGCTCTCGGACGCCCTCCTGGAGGCCCTGGGGGAGAGCCCCGTCTTCTGCCCGCACCTGCACCTTCCGCTCCAGAGCGGGGACGACGGGGTCCTGAGCCGTATGCGCCGCGGCTATACGGCCGACGATTTTGCCCGGATCTGCGGCCGGGCTCGCGAGCGGCTGGGGGACGACCTTCACATCAGCAGCGACGTCCTGGTGGGGTTCCCCGGCGAGGACGAGAGCGCCTTCGGGAATACGCTGCGGCTGATGCGTCGTGCGGGGATCGGGCGCGCCCACGTCTTTCCCTACTCGCCGCGCCGGGGCACCCCGGCCGCGTCGTTCGAGGGCCGGGTGAGCCCCGCCGCGCTCTCCGACCGTGCCGCCGAGGCCGCGGCGCTGGGGAACGAGCTCCTGGACGCCTACGCCGCCCGCTTCGTCGGTCGGACCCTCCCGGTCCTGCCCGAGGGGGGACGCTGCAGCGGCTACACGCCGCACTTCCTGCCGGCGGCCTGGGAGGGCGGGGCGGAGGTCGGGCGCTCCGTCCGGCTCCGCATCGATTCCGCGTCGGGGGGGGAGCTCAGAGGATGTCCCGTATGAAGTCCGAGTCCGTCTCCATCGGCATCGATCTGGGCACGCGCAACGCCCTCTGCTCCTACGTGAACGAGCTGGGGGCCGTGGAGGCGATAAGGAACCGATGGGGTTCCCTCTCGACCCCGTCCGTCGTGGGGTGGGACGGGGAATGGCACGTGGGGGAGGACGCGGTGCGGATGGCCCTGAACGGTTCCGAGGACGTCTGGTGGGACGTCAAGCGCCGGGTGGGCAGCCCCTTTCGGGCGGTTCTGGATGGGAGAGGTCATGCGGCGCACGATTTGCTCGTCCCGCTGCTCTCCGCCCTCAGGGAGGACGCGGAGGCGCACTTGGGGGTCTTCGTCTCCTCCTGCGTCCTGGCGGTCCCCGCCTGTTTTTCCCTGGCTCAGAGGGAGGCCATGGTCCGGGCCGCGGACGCGGCCGGGCTGCACGAGGCCCGAATTGTGGCGGAGCCGACCGCGGCTGCGCTCTCCTTTGGGCGGGAGGGCCGTTTTCTGGTTTTGGACTTCGGTGCCGGGACCGTGGACCTCTCCGTCGTCGAGAGCGGCGAGGGGGTGTGGCAGGTGCTGGAGAGCGTCGGCAGTGACGGGATCGGAGGTTACGACTTCGACCTGGCCCTCGCGGACTGGCTGCGGGAACGTCTGTTGCTGGCCCCTCTGCCCTCCACGGACCCACGCTGGCGCGCCCTGGTGATGGAGGCGGAGCGGATGAAGGTCGCCCTCTCCGAGTGTCTCGCCCTCGACTGGACGCCGCCCCCCCTGGAGGGACGGGCTCTGCCCCCTCTGACGGTCCGGCGCGAGGAGCTGGAGCGCCTGATGCGCTTCCCGATCCGCCGCCTCGTCCACATCGTGCGTCGGCTCTGGGAACGGTACGGCCCTGACCACCTGCTTCTGGTCGGCGGCTCCAGCCGGATACCCCTGCTGCGCGAGGTCCTGGAGCGGGAGGTGGCCCGGCCGGAACGCCTGAGCCTCTGCGCCGAGGACGCCGTGGTGCGCGGCGCGGCGCTCTACACCCGTTCGGGGCGGGAGCGCCTGCTGCTGGACATTTTGTCCGGGGAGCTCACGGCGCTCTGGGAGGGGGTGGCCCTGCGGGTCCTGCCGGAGAACTCCACCCTTCCCGTGCGGTCGTCGGTGGAGCTGAGGGCGGGCCGATCCGGCCGCTCGGTCCTGGAACTGCGCCAGTCGCCCAACGAGCTGAGGACCGAGGGGCTGCGTCTGGCCTCCCTGGAGCTCGAGGTCCTGGAGGGCGAGACGCTTCGTCTCTGCTGCGAGGTCTCGGCGTCCGGATGCCTTGCGGCGGAGCTCCGCCGCGGGACGGGCGAACGCGTGGAGATTCCGCTGCTCTCGCCGCCCCCGGGCAGGCCGCATGAAAACGAGGCCGCCGGGGAGGTACAGCGCCTTCGGGAGCTGAAGCTGACCCTCGCCGCGCTGGAGACCGCGCTCTCGGAGGAGCATCAGGATCGGCTGCACGCCCTGGTGCGCCGGGCCGAGGGCATGCCCTTCGACGCCGGGACGGCGGAGTTGATCGAGGAACTGGTGAAGGATTTGGAAACTGCGGTATCCTGATTTTGTCGATGTTTCGACGAGCAGAGGTTGACGTGAACGTGAATCTTTCGGCAGAGGTAACGTACAGCTTGAGGGTGTTGGGGCTCGCCCCCGGGGCGACGGCCGCGGACGTGCGGTCGGCGTTCCGGCGGCTTGCGCGCACCTGCCACCCGGACGTGACGGGCCGTCAGGGATCGTACCGCTTTCAGGAGATCACCGGGGCCTACACGTTTTTGAAGGGGCTGTCCGCCGAGGAACTGAAACGCTGTCCCTCCGGGGCCTCCGTTCGGCAGCCGGCCCGGCGCCCCTGGCCTGACCCCCTCGCCTGGTACCGCAGGCGTGCCGAACGCGCCCAAGCGGAAGCCGAGGCCGTGCGGGAGGCCGAGCGTCGGGAGGAGGAGCGCCGCAGCCGGATGCGGGACGAGCGCGTCGGCCGCGTCCTGGAGCGTTACGAGAAAGCCCTTTCCGAGCATTGGGCTCAGTTGGAGAAGGAGGCGGACCGTGGATTCCTCGGCGAGCTCCTGGTCCGGCTGGCCTCTCCGGTCGCCGCCGTGCGATACCTCGCCCTGGGACGCCTTGGGACCTTGGCGAATCGGGAGGAGGTCCTGCGGGCCGTCGGAGAGCTCCTGCGCCGCCACGAGATCGACGACCGGACGGCCCGGCTGGTCGCGGCCCTTCCGCTGAGGCCCGAGTGCCGAAGGCGCCTGGCGGAGGAATCGGCGTGCCGCGCCGGGGACATGCCGGACCCTCTGCTCTCCGCCCTCCTCGGTCTGAGGATGGGGATAGAGCCGGACCCGGTCCTCATGGACCGCTATCTGGGTCGGGCGAAGGCCGACGGCGCGGCCCTGCTGTTGCGGTATTGGCCCGGGGGCGTCTCCCCCTCGGACAAGGTCCTGCTGCGCCTGTTGGATCAGGACGACGAGCGCGTGCTGGTACCGCTGCTCTGCGCCATGAAACAACGTTTCCCCATGGCCGCGCACCGGTTTCGAGAGCGCCTGGAGGCGCTTTGGGAGCACCCTTCCCCGGCCGTCCGGGTCTGGAGCCGCGTCCTGACCCGGAGGAACGAAGGTTAGCCGGCGTCCCTCAGGGAGCCGGCTCCGTTCCTACGGTCTCCGTGCCCGCGGGCTGGAATGAGACCGTCTCCTCGAGCTCGGCCAGGAGGGCGGCCAGCTCCTCAGTGGTCCAGTCGAGGGATTTCAGGATCAGCTTGTCCGCTGCGCTTTCCTTTCCCCTTTGCTGGCTCCATTTCTTCTCCCGAACGTATCTCCGCCACGTCTGCGGGGTGGCGGCCAGCCCTCTCTCGAGGCGCCAGAGCGTGTAGCCGGCCTGATACTCCCATCCCAGCGGCGGGAGGTTCTTTTTGAGGTATTTCTGCTTGTTCCTGTTTATCGCGGCACTCGAATCGGCCACGCACGAAAAGCTCATTGCCGCGGCCAGAGCGATGGCAGCGCCCAACCGCATCAGCCTTGTCCTCATGGCGTATCCGTACTCCCTTCTTTTCCTGTAGCTTCTTTACAGGCTTATGCTCTAATTGTACAATAAAAATCAGATAAAAT
>NZ_CALIAA010000030.1 GCF_938040765.1 uncultured Fretibacterium sp. | reverse complement strand
AGGGCATAGAATATCGCGGATAGAGGGATTCAGCCTCTGTCCGTATCCAGCCTTGTTATCGGGAAGGGAGTTTTTGTGAATGTGGAGCAAGCGTATCGGTGTTTTGTCGGTGTTGGCGGTCCTCGTGTTCTCCGCTGCGGCCTTCGCGGCTGTGCAGGATTTCAAGGATTTTACCGTGGATGTCCCGGACGACTGGACCGCGACGCAGAACGGCACGACCGTGGGGATTGTGGCCAACGACAACTCTGCGGCGGTGAGCGTCACGGTGGACAAGCGGGATGGAATGGAGGCCAAGGACCTGGCTGCGGCTTTCGCAGAGAAGTTGAAGGGCTCGGAGCCGGTGTTTGAGGACAATGTGTACCATTTCGACTTCAAGAACGAGGCCGGTGTGGAGAGCCGGGCGATCCTGAACACGGAGGACGATAAATACCTGCTGCTCGTCATCACGGGGCAGAACCCCAAGCTGGAGGCCCTCATCGACTCCATACAGGGGAAATAGCCACAATAAGATAAGCGGGGGGATGTCGTTCTCTCGGGGCGTTCCGCCTTGAATATGAGGAACATCCGGGGAATATTGCGGACGGGCTTTACCGCCGTTGCGTTTGGATTTGGGAGTTTGACGGGTACGGCGTGCGGTTTGCGCCGTACCCGTCGTTGTCTTTTATGAAGTTGAAGTGGGGGAAGGTGCGAAGATTGTTCGGTTTATGGGGAACGCGAAGGTCAGGGCGCTCGAAAAAAACTGGCCTCGGAAGGTTTTTGCCTCTGGCGCGGGGCTGCGTCCTGTGCGCGGGGATGGCGGGGATCGTCCTGATCCACGGTGCGCCGTCGGACGCCGCGTCGTCGGTCCTGATCAACGGCAAGCCGCTGGGGCAGATCGACGACATCGTGAAGGAGACGACCGGCTCGCGCGGTGTCGTGAAGGAATCGTTCTTGAAGTTCATGAAGGCGAACGACGGAAAATTCCGGTTTTATCCCACTCGGGGCGACGACAGGGGAGGTCCGTCCGAGAAAGCTCAGGTCGACCTCGGGGACGACGGCGGGTACACCAACACGGGCCTTCACCCGGCCGTCGGCAAAAAACGGGCCGCGGACGGCTCCCTCGTCGTGATGTATCCGTCCTCCAACGAGGGCGGCGTCACCCTCCGCTTCGCGCAGGTGAAGCCGGACGAGAAGGGCGGGCTCGCCGCGGCGAAAGGCTGGAGCACGACGATCGAGGCGTCCGGGTACCCCTACGTCACGGACTCGGCTGCCGGGCTCTTCCCCGACGGCGAGAGCGGCTCCGAGGCCTTCGTCGTCGCGTACTACACGGCGGGCGGGGACCCGTCGGGGAAGAAACGCCCCGGGTACGAGCAGACCTACACTGCCTGGCTGGCCTTCGTCGACCCCGTGGGGAAGCGCGTCGAGACCCGGCAGCTCGGGGCGATGAACGCCCATTTCCCGTCGGTTCGCGTGGCGGCGGGGGACCTCGACCACGACGGCAGGGCCAACGAGTTCGCCCTCATCCGCACCGGCAGGGACAACAACTATTTTCTTCAGGTCTATCGCGCGTCGGGGGTCGTCGAGGCGTCCCCGATATACGAGACCGGCCTCGGCAGCCGGGACGGCAAGGGCGAGAAGGTCGACGGCTGCGACGTGGTGGCCGGGGACTTCAACGGCGACGGGAAGACGGAGCTCGCGGCGGTCTACGCCGACAAGGACGGCGACGACGCCTACCCGGCCGTTCGGACATACGGGTGGAACGGTTCCGGGTTCAGCGGCTCCGAGACGCGGCTGAACGATAAGGCTCAGCGGGTGGGCGGCACGTCGTGGACGCTGGTGTACGTCCCGCACTACGGGATCATCGCTTCTGCCGGCGACCTGGACGGCGACGGGAAGGACGAGATCGTCTTCCTGTCCGCGAAGTACGGGGATGACGGCGGGCAGCTCCAGGTCTCGGTGTGGGGAACGGACGGAGCCCTGAAGCCCGCGCGTAAGTTCTGGCGCAACACGGGACAGACCCTCGCCGGATACGGCGGGGTCGGCGGCGTGGACAGGGCGGAGTGCAGCTGCCTGCTCCGCAGCGCGTCGCTTGCGCTCGTGCCCCTGGGAGGGACGTCCGAGCGGGGGGCCCCGCTCCGAAAGGTGTTCTTCTCGCTCTCTCAGGGCGACGATACGGACAAACGGTCGAGCGATTACTTCACCGGCGACAGGGTGTGGTACTTGTCGCCCGAGATCTCGGGCGGCAGCCTCACGGGCCTTTCCTCGCCCGTTCTTCACACGCAGGGCAGTGCGGGGCGCGCCGCGGCGCTCCTGCCCGGCGACTTCTACGGCGAGTCCATGGCCCTGGGCGAACCGACGCACCTGGTCTTTGAGGGCGAGCGCAGCTACGCCGCGGAGATCCAGACCCCGCCCTATCACGTGGACTACGTCCAGGCCCCGTTCGAGGTCAACGGCGTCCGGCCGGAGAAGAAGTCCGTGATGAACCTGTCCTGGATGGGCTCGTCCGTCGCGTACTCGAAGAGCCAGACCGAGAGCAGCAAGGCCGACACGTCGTTCAGCGCGACCAGCGCGCTGGAGTGGGGGGTTAATGCCTCCGTCGGAGGGCGGTACAAGCTGATCGGAGCCAACGCCTCGGGCGGCTACAAGGACACGTCGGCAAGGGTCGAAAACGCGGCCAACAGCTCCCAGGCGACGGTCGCGACGACCATCACCAGCGTCACGGACGGATCGGACAACGTCGTCCTGTACAAGACCGACCGGCACGTGTGGCGCTACCCGGTCCTCGGCCCCGCGCCTCAGGCTCCGGACGCGCCGCTCGAGGAGGGGGAGAAGCTCAACGGGGACCGGTTCATGACCTTCTCGCTCTGCGATGCGCCGACGATCGTCCAGGGCGACGCCGGCCAGAGCGCGCAGTTCGACGACTACAACCCCATCCACGAGGAGGGCAACCTCTTCTCGTATCCGACGAAGGTCGAGAACACCCCGTATTACGGCGAACTGCAGCAGGAGCTGTCGAACAGGCTGAACTCGGCCGTCGGCGGCAGGACGGTGCTGGACCTCGCGGTCTCCCAGGTGACGACCGACGTGTCCGGTCTCACCACCAAATCGAAGAAGGCGGCGAACGGCTCGCTCAACGTCTCGCTCGGCGCGCCGAAGGTCTTCAGCGTCGGGGTCACGAGCACGGTCGGCTATTCCAACGAGCTGACGAACACCCAAACCTTCACCAAGACGTATCAGGAGTCCGAGAAGTTCACCGTGACCCTCAACAACGCGCAGCTCCCGTTCAACTCCAGTTACATCAAGCACCTCATCGAGACCCAGCTCTACGCCGACGCCGCCGGCGTGATGAAGGTGGCCTTCGGGGTGGACCTGGCCGACAGCAACGCGCTGGTCTGGCGGAACACGCCGGGCAGCCTGTACGCGGACAAGCCCGACCCCGCGCTCGTGCTTCCGGCGCGCTACAACCGCCGCGTCCAGTTGTCCGAGAGCGGAACGACCCGGGTGGTCTGGTCCGCCAACGAGGATCGCATTTCGGCGACGCAGGTGCGCGGGATCGGGTTCCGGGACGAGGGCGCTCAGAGGTGGGCGACGTCGGCCCTTGTCCGCGGCAGACAGTACAAAATCCAGATCCCGCTCTATAACGCCAGCTTCAAGGACGCGGGCGGCGTCGAGGTCGAGATGCGCCTTCGCGCTGGGGGCGGGGACGCGGACCTGCGGACGCTGGACCGAAAGACCGTCCGACTCGGCGGCTGGACGCAGGGCGCGGAGGCCAACAAGGCGACCGCCTCGTTCACGTGGACCGTTCCGAACGACCTCACCCCCGGCAACTACGACCTCTACTTCGCCGTGGACCCGGACAACAAGCTCGACGAGCTTCACGAGGAATGGAGCTATCCGGGGGAGCCGGGCGGCAACAACGTCGGCCGCTATCCGATCGCCGTGCTGGCCGAGGAGCCGAAGGCTGCCGCGGGCCTGGCGGTCGTGTCCGCCCAGGTGGTCCGTGCGGCCGCGACGGAGGGGGACTTCAGCATGACCTTCAAGCCCATCCGGTCGGACGACACGCGCAAGCAGCTGACGCTTCCGGAGTTCCGCACAGAGCTCCTGAAGCAGACCTCGGACTTCCGCGCCCACGCCACGATCCGGTACAGCGGCTCCGAGACGCTGACGAACCTGCACATGACGGTGAGCCGGGTCAAGGGTGACGGCAGCGAGAGCCGCGTTGCGACGCGGACCATCCCGGCGATCTTCCCGAACACCGAGCGCAGCCTCTCGTTTATCGTGTCGCCGAGCAAGATGCGCGAGGGAACGCTGGCCGTCGATCTCGTCGGGGACAAGGGCGTGAGCCTCCACTGGCCGCGCGGTGACGCGAACGACCCGAAGGACCCTCCCGCGCACGGCGGCAGAAGGAGCGGCGGCGGGTGCGACGCGGGATTTGGTGGACTAGCCTTGGTTTTTACAGCTGCCTTCCTTCTAAGGAGAAAGGCGTAGCCTCGGATAGATACAGCTAGTCCCTTTAGGGGCGACGCGGGGGTCAGCGGACTGGCCCTAGCTCTTGTCGGGGCATTCCTACTGAGGAAAAAGGTGTAGCGTCGAATAAAAGCAGCTAGTCCGTTAAGCAGACGACCGCCTTCCGTGAGGCGTTAGCCTCGCGGGG
>NZ_CALIAA010000029.1 GCF_938040765.1 uncultured Fretibacterium sp. | reverse complement strand
CCCTGCCGTTAAGGTCTGTTCCTTGGGCTTGTACGTTTAAGCGATCGACACGCGGCCCAGTTGCCGCGCTGTCGACGCAAGCAGGCGATCGGCCCACCTCCGTCAAGCCGAAATCCTGGCTTTTATCGCTTTGATCTCCTCAAGAGGCAACTCGGTCGCCTGGGCGATCTTGTCGAGGTCCAGACCCATCCGAATCAGATTTTGTGCCGTACCAATTCGGCCTCTGGCCTCACCTCTGGCCTCACCTCTGGCCTCGCCTCTAGCCTCGCCTCTGGCCTCACCTTCGGACCGGCCCCTGGCCTCCGCATACTTGAGCGCATTGCGATAGTCCGTCTCCTCACGTTCCCGCAATTTATAGAGCGCAAGATTGCCCCGCTCACGGAAAAAAGACCGTACCCCTTCCTCCAGCCTTTCGATTCCTGCATCCCGTTCCACCAAGCTTTTCATATTCGGGTATCCTCCCATCCGCCCAAGATACATCAAAACTCGGCTCAAACCCGTATCCTCAATTCCGCCGTCCGCCATCAGGTTCCTCAGCTTCGGCAGCTCCAAAAAGTGGAACTCCAGACTGTCGCAATAGCTCCGGTGGTCCTTCACATCCAAAATCCGGTGCTCCGAATGCCAATCCGCAGGACGCCCCGGAAAAAGACAAAAATCCATCAGGGAGACAAAGATAACCGGCCTCAGTTTTTCATACCCCTCGCTCGTAGACAGCTGGTTAAAAAAACTGATTGATGCGTAATACACCAAGCGCTCGAAAAAGTGGACCTCCTTGTCCAGCTGAACCTCCACGTGGCACAGCCGCCCATCCTCAGAGCGAGCCAGGACGTCCACATAGGAGGATCGCCCGCCGTGTCGGCGCGGATCGTTCTCTCGATCCAGGTACTCCAGGGAGACAATACCCCGCTTCGGCCCCAGGATGTCGTTCAAAAGACGCAGAAGGTTCGCCTCGCTCCCCTTCGCGGCGAAGAGGTACTTGAACAAGGCATCGTTCAGAGGATTGGCCGAGCGGACACAGCGCTCCAACTCCTCCGCAGTCAACTCCCTCTCCAAGCCCCCGCTCCCTCGACGCACGGCCTCAGCCTCCACACATCATCATACAGGTCTCTGCAGCCATTATAACAAACACGACACAAACAGGGCCCTCCCCTTCGCGGGAGGGCCCTGTCGTTAAGGTCTGTTGCTTGGGCCTGTGTGGTCTTACGCCACGACGTCCAGCCGTTCGTTCAGCGTCTCGCGGATGCGCGAGACCAGCTTGACGATCTCGTCCGCCGGGATCTTCCGGACGATGTTCCCGTCCGACGTGTCGATCACCTGGACCTGCACCAGGCCCGCCTCGTCGATCACCTCGTACTTCAGGTGGCGGTCGCTCGGGCCCAGAGCCGAGACCAACTCCGTCGTCCTCTTCAGGAGGTCCTTCAGGTCCTCCTTGTCGAGCCCGGCCGGACGGTCCTGCACGGCCGCGCCGGAATCCCGGTGCGGCAGAACTTCCCGCGGCTCGACCGCCGGGGCCTGACGCACGGACAACCCCTCACCGGGTGGGGCCTCGGGTACGGTCGTCCCGCCCGGAGTCAAACGAACCTCCATAGCCCTCACCTACCTTCGTCAATTTTTCGGTAAAAGCGGGCTTCCGGGGGCAGGGCCCCCGGAAGAAAACCCTTTACCCGGCCAAACTAACGAATCAGGCTCAGGACGTTCTGCGGAAGCTGGTTGGCCTGCGCCAGCATCGCGTTTCCGGCCTGGAGCATGATGTTCAGCTTGGTGAAGTTCATCATCTCCTTGGCCATGTCCGTGTCGCGGATACGGCTCTCCGCCGCCGTCAGGTTCTCGCCCGCCACCGTCAGGTTGTTGATGGTGTGCTCCAGGCGGTTCTGGTAGGCGCCCAGCTTGGCGCGCTGCGTGGACACCTTGTCCAGCGCGTTGTCGATGACCGTGATGGAGCGCGCCGCGGACTCGCGGTCGGTGACCAGCACCTCGTTCAGGCCCAGGGCGTGGGCGCGCATGTCGCCGATGTTGATGCCCATGTCCTCGCCCTCGTTGGCGCCGATCTGGAACACCGTCGTGTTGTCCGCAAGGTGCAGAACCGTATTCAGAATCTTCGTATCACCGTAGACAAATGCCTTGCGGCCCTCATCCCACTTGGCCAACACGCCCGCCATGGCGTCGAACTCCACATCGATGTTCGGGTTCACCACGCCGATCAGCTTGTTACCGCTGATCCTCACGTCGCTGGCCACCACGGAGCCGTTGTGTGCGTCCTTCACGGACACCGTGTACGCACTCTCCTTGGCGTCCTGGATGACGTTGAGGGAGAAGGCATTGATGACTCCCTCGTCCCCCGCCAGACTGATGGTCCCCGACGAGCCCGGCACCACGGAGCGGATCAGGAACGTGCCCTTCACGGACTCGGAGTTCTTGCCCGGATCGGAGACGTAGGTCACGAACTTGCTGGCGTCGTCCACGTACTTGCCCTGTCCCAAACCGCCCGCAATGGCGTCGTTCAGCTTCCTCGCCACGTCGTTCAGCGTATCGTAGCCGTAGAGCGTGACGCTGGTCTGCTTGCCGTCGCCCTGGGTGATGGTGATGGTCTTCGGGTCCTTCAGCATGAAGACGCCCTCGCTGTTCCAGAACTTGTCCAGGTCCCGCAGCTTGACGTCACCCGTGGCCACCTCGCCGATGTAGGCCGCGTTGAAGGTCGCAACGGTCTTGCCGTCACCGGCAGCATAGTCTTTATTAAGAGACAGCTTGACGGTGCCCTCCATGACCTCGCCCGTCTTCTCGTTCAGGTAGTAGTGCTTGAAGCTCAGGTCCTTGCCCTTTACCTTGTCCACATTAAGGCCGTAGGTCATCGGGTCGCGGGTGACGCCTGCATTCTTGTCTACCCAATTGTCGCCCCAATTCGGGTTCTGCGTCCCGGAGATCTGAATCCCCGTATCCACCGTACCGGCCGGGGTGGAACCATTCCCCGCCGAGATGTTGTAGACGAACTTGCTGCCCTTGCTGAAGGCGACGGAAAGGCCTTTCTGCAGCTCCATCTTCAAGGCATCGTCCGCATCGCTAATGCCTAATGCTTTACCCAGCGCCAACTCAGCCCCACCACTCAAAACGATGCCGTCCTTCGTGACTGTGCTGGTAGTGCCATCAACATTCATCCTCGAGACGGTGGCCCTCACGGTGATCGCATCGTTCTTCGCATCCACGTTCGTGACCTCGAACAGGACGCTGGCATTTGTATTGAGTTTCGTAGCATCGAGGTTATCCTTCAACATCGCGGTTTTGAAGTCTGCAATCTTATAGTCTTTCTGAGCTGCCGGAGGTGTAGCAGCAGCTCCAGGAATATCATTTAAAGCCGTATTCCCCTTATTCCACTTTATCTCAGCAAGAGCGGGAGCTTTCTCTCCGTCAGTACGAATTACCTGGATCTCTATTTTAAGTGCATTTTTCTTGACAGTTACAGAAAGACCGGCCTCCGCAAACTTCTGCATGGCATCATTCGAGGTCAAAGCCGCATAGAATTTACCCGCTACATCCGTATCTGCCTCAGAAGCGGCAAGTGCCACATCAAGTTTTACGCTTCCTACTTGAAGGGTGCCCGTTCCAGCGGTGGCTCCATTGGCAGCTGCAGTGATTTCTGCCCTGGTCATATTGACGTCCTTCACATTGTAAAGGCCTGTTATAACCGAGGTCCCCGCAGCGGGCGCCATGTTCTTTACCGTGTAGGCTCCGGCTGGGACGTTATTCACGGACACATCCTCAACGCCTTTCACCTTGTCCACGGACTTGTTATAGACCACGTCCTTGTGCTTGATCTTGAAGATGTCGCTCTTCTTGACCTCGGCCTGGCCCGGCTCCGCCTTGACGGTGATGTTGTAGTTCCCCTCCGCCGCCCACTTCTGGCCGAACTGGTCGATCTGGCGCAGGCCGCCGTTGACGATGGCCTTGGTGTTCAGGTTGTCGCTGCTCCACAGCACCGCCGCGTCGCCGTTCAGCAGCTTCTTCTTGTTGAACTGCGTGGTGTTGCCGATGCGCGTGATCTCCTCGCGCAGCTGGTCGATCTCCAGCTGGATGTAGCCGCGGTCCTGCTGCGTCAGCGTGTCGTTCGCCGCCTGCACCGACAGCTCGCGCATGCGCTGCAGAATGCTGTGCGTCTCGTTCAGCGCGCCCTCGGCGGTCTGGATCATGCTGATGCCGTCCTGGCTGTTGGCCACGGCGCGGTCCAGCCCGCGGATCTGCGCCCGCATCTTCTCGCTGATCGCGAGGCCGGCGGCATCGTCCGCCGCGCTGTTGATGCGGAGGCCCGTGGAGAGCTTCTGGATGGACTTCTGGAGTGCGTTGTTGGTCCTGGAGACCGCGTTGTAGGAAATCAGTGCAGGAATGTTGTGATTGACGACCATACCCATAGTAAAAAAACCTCCTTGTCTGTCCAGCCCTTTCATCTCGGAGCGCCGTCTTCGTTGGCCTCGTCGTCGGCTTCGTCGGCGTACCTCTTTGTACGCCCTCCCTGCCGACTCCTCGCCGCCTCGACATCATCTCCAAGTCTGAAACGGATGGAGTTTGAGCCCTCAGGCTCCTCCCGGGCGTCCGTGCCCGGTACAAAATGAAAGGAAACGCCCCCTGCCGGGGACCCCGGCCCGACCGTTCACGACGGGCCTGAAACGCCGATGCCGTCCTGTGCCGGCACACCACCTCCTTCAATGGGATTTCTCCAATAAAATCCTTCGCTCTGCCCGTCCGGCATAGCCGTACAAAAGCTCAGGCTCCACCTTACGCGAAGTTTAACACAAAGCGCGGCTTTAAGGAAGCGCCGAATCAATCAACCGTCCCTGGCCGTCGCCTCGTCCAGGTGCGTCTCCTCGATCGCCTTCCGGTCCATCTCCGTCATCTGCGCTCGAAGCCGATAGTATTGGCTTTAAGGAAGCGCCGAATCAATCAATCGTCCCTGGCCGTCAGCCCCTCGATCTCGTCGAGGGACAGGTCGGTGTACTCCGCTATCTGCTCGGGAGCCAGGCCGTGTGCAAGCATCCGCCGCGCGGTCTCGAGCCTGCCCTCGAGCCTGCCTTTGGCTACTCCCTCGGCCATACCCTGAGCCATACCCTGAGCCATACCCTGAGCCATACCCTGAGCCATACCTTTGGCCATGCCCCTGGCCGTCGCCTCGTCAAGGTGCGTCTCCTCGATCGCCTTCCGGTCCATCTCCGCCATCTGCGCTCGAAGCTGATAGTATCGGTACTCCGGCGTTCCCCAATAGCTCTGCTCCGCCGCATTCACCTTCCGGAAAACCTTGTCCTTCGTCAGCACTTCCTGCACCAGTCTCACCCCCAGGGCATCGTTGGTCATATATCCGCACCAGACCCTGAGACGCTCCTCATCCGTCAGCTCGGGGTCCGGGTCCGACTTCGTCCTGCGCCATATTTCCGACAGCCTCTCCCGCGCCTTGTTCATCTCCACGTAAAAAAGCTGCTGTACGTCCGTGAGCAGCTTCCCCTCGGGGCTCATCCACCTGAAGCCCCACACGCAGCGGTCCTCCCCCTGAAACAGATCGAAGGCCAGGAGGCAGATCACGATCGTCGGCCTCAGCCTTCCGTAATCCTCGCCGTTCCCCAGCGGCTCAATAAAAAGCTTGTCCAGGTAAAAAAGGCCGCGCGGAATGAAATGCTTGTGGTTCTCCCGCTGAAGCTCGACGTTCAGATGACGCCCCAGCTCGTCAACCACCGCGATGTCAAGCCTCGACTCCTTCAGGTTGACCCCATCGGGGGGAAGATCGGCATTGCGAAGCTCGAGCTGCTCGACACGGGGACAGCCTCGGACGGAGAACAGAGCATTGAGCAGATCCCCCAGCAGGTCCAGGCGCGAGGGGCAGCCCAATAGGAAACGAAAGAAAAGATCGCGCGAACGATCAATCTGCGTCGGGAGCCCGCCCACCTCCTCGAGGCGCAGCATCTCCCTCCGGTCCTCATCCGCCATTACCGGCAGGATCAGTTCTTCCCGTTCTTCCCGTTCTTCCCGTGCGTCCATGACCTCTCCCATACCCTCTCCCCACGTCCCATGCGGAGGCCGGACGTCCACACCTTCATTATAATATAGCCCTTCGGAACAGGGCGGTCCAGGGATTTCTACCCGATATCCGCACCGGGGGCTCCGGCCGTCACTCCCCGGCCGGAAGGTCCCGGGGCCGCTCGAACGGGTCCTCGTCGATCTCCTGACCGAACGAGGCCGGCGTGTCGGGAAAGGCCAGGATGGAGAGGGACAGCCCCACCCTCCCCTCCCCTCCGGAGCTTCGGTCGTCCGTGTAGTTCAGTTCCCACTTCATGCAGTCGGTGACCCACTGCAGCGCATAGTAAACCTTGTCGATCTCGGATTGCTCGAGATCGTAGCTTCCCCGCACCAGGCCGAAGACCTCCCGCCCCATCGGAAAACGCAGCTGTTGATGGAGGCGCTCCCTCTCCCGGTAGCGGTCCCACAGCATGGCCCCCTCACCCCAGACGTAGCGGTGTTCGTAGGCCGTCGCCAGCTCCAGGACCCCGATCCGATAGCGAAGCCCCGTGAGGCTCCAGAGCATCTGCTGGTCCGCGTTCCCCTTGTCGTAGAACCAGGCCTCGCCCCGGGACTTGGAGAAGAGGTCCACGTCCGTCCCCAGGCTCTTCTCGTAATAGCTGCGGAACCCCGCGCCCCAGCGGGAGATCACGTCGCTCCGCAGGGCCGCGGTCTCCTCGCGGTACGAGCCCCAGGAGGCCGAGAGCGAAACCCAGGACTCGGGGGATATCCGGAACCACGGCGAGTGCACCTCCACCTCCGGACGCCTCTCGAGCCGCCCCTTGTAATCGTCCCGCAGGTCCTTCTGTTCCTGGATATACTCGTTTCTGGACCAGTTCAGCACCGCATGCCAGCCGCCCCTCTCGAAGGAGAGGGAGGCGAAAGGACGCCAGACCGTCTCGTCCCACAGCTCGTCCCAGGAATAGGAGACGCCCCCCCTGAGGGAGAACCCCCCGCCCAGGGCCTGCTCCACCTCCGCCATCCACTCCGTCCCCACCTTGCTCCAGATGGCCACGCCGACGGAGAGGGACCCCGAGTCCCAGGCGAGCGACCCCGTGAGGCCGCCCCCCGTCCCGCGCGTCTCGCTGCTCTGGAAGTAGGGCATGATCGAGTACTTCATGGCCCTGCGGTCGATCCTAACCACATAATCCATGGGCGAGGTGAAGACGTAGGTGTTTCCCAGGTAGAGGCGGGGACGCTTCGCGACGACGCTCCGCCCGGGCACGAAGGTGATGGTCTTCGACTCGATCCGGTAGTGCGGATGGTCCAGCGCGCAGGTCGTCAGGACGACGTTGCGCCACTCCGCGAGGTACTCGTCCGGACGCCCGGGGCGTCCATGGACAAGCCCCCGCTCGACCGCCCTGTCCCAGGGAAGGACCTCGATCTCCTTCCCATGGACATAAAGGGTCCCCGCCCCGACGGGCAGGCTCGTCCCCGCCCCGGACAGGACGCCCTCCCTCGTCTCCAGGTCGTAGTCCAGCCGGTCCCCGGCCAGGGACTTGTCCCCGGCCCGAAGGACGACCTTCTCCCCCGGCAGGGGCATGGCCTGGACCTTCTGCGAGTGGGCGTCGTACTCGATGCGCTCGGCCCGTATCGTCGCCCCCTCGTAGTTCAGGACGGCCCTGCCCTCGGCGCTCGCCCGCCCCGTCTCGTCGTTGTAGGACACCCTGTCGGCGTTCAGGACGACCTTCCTGCCGGGCTCGTCGGCCCCCTCGGCCCCAGCCGAAAGAGGCCCTCCAGAGAGGAAGAACCCCAGGAGTACGGCCGCGGCCCAAAACAGGCGGCCCCATCCCGCGCCGGGGCGGCCCACAGCGCCCGAAAACGGTGCGCCCGCTACCTCAAGGGTTTCGTCCATGTGACCGTGCCTCCTTTTTCCAAAACCACGACACCGCTCTCGTCCATGCTGGCCTCCGAGGTCCTGAGCACGAACTCGTCGTCATAAAGGGTCAATCCCAACGGGAAGGAGAACTCCCCGCCGGCCTCGCGCCAGTCGAGCCTCGGGCTCTCCAGGTTCAGCACCCTCGTCGGCGTCTCGAGCGTCCCCAGAAGCCCCTCGATCGAGGCCGCCCTCTCGTCGTGCGAATAGACGCCCCGAGCGCCGAAAAAATACCATTCGCCCCCGGACCCCATTCGACGGCGGATATCGACGGAACGGACCATCACCTGCTCCCCCCGCTTCTCGGCAAGGGGCAGGCGGACGCGCCAGCGGTCCCCGGAGACCTCCCGGTCGAACTCCAGGTTCTCCATGACGATGCCGGGCATGTGCAGCAGCCCCTCCCGAAGGAGGTCGACATCGAGACTGAGGTCCCTCATCACGTAGCGGACCAGAAGGGCGATCCCCAGACAGGCGAGAAGAAGCGCCAGGAGCCCCCTGCGGCCCCTCATGCCGACATCCCCCCAGGCGCCGGAAGGGCCCGGAAGAGGCGGCGAGCTCCGCCGGGGGGCGTCGCACGAGCCGCCCTGCGCCCTTCTACCATACGACCTTCCACGAGGAGCCCTCCCGGGTCACTCCGAGGGTACGGACGACGAGGGAACGGAACATCAGGAAGCGTCGGTCCGTGATCACCTTGGCGCGCTCCTCCCCGACCCAGTCGATGCGATAGCCGTCCTTCAGCCCGGCGCGGAAGTCCGCGGCCTTCGCGGTCTCCCGGGCGAAGTTCTCCGACGAGAGCATCTTCCGCGACTCCGCGGAGAGCATCGCATACATCTCGTCGGGTCGGTTCTCCGCCCACAGGGTCAAAAACCGGCGCAGCACCTGCTCCCGGCTCACATACGCGCTCTGCGCGTTTTTCCCGGGATTTTCAGGCGTCTCGGACGCCGCGTCCTCCGTTTTGTCCGTTTTGTCCGCCGCCCTTCTGTCCGGCGAGGCGCCGCGGTCGCGCACGGACTCCACGAAGACCGCCATATCGCCCGAGTCCTCCGCCAGAAGCGGCGGGATGGGGCGCGGCACGGACGGCGGCGGAGCCATCGGGACGGCGGGATGCTCGGCCGGCTTCGGAGGCTTGACGGGCCTCACCGAGACCTTCCTGGACGCGGGCTTCTTCGGCAGTTCCACGACCACGGTTTTTGTCTCCTCGGAGGCGGGGATGGCTCCACCGTCCCACTCCTCAGGGGACGCCGCCGACGCAAAGGAAAAGAGGCGCTCGTCGTAGCCGCCCATCCCCCTTACGGCCACGGCAAAATTCGTGTCCCTCTGCTTGGGGAAGAAGACCAGCCCCTGAACCAGGCCCCTCAGGGGCTGGTCCAGGTTCGTATCGTAGCGGACGGGCCGCACGCGCTCGCCCGCGGCTGTGACCAGAAGGATGTTGTCGGAGACGGGCGCGAGGCTGACCGGCCTCGCGCCGAAGGCGTAGACCGAGACGAGGAAGGGCTCCGCCCTGTCCATCCGAAGCTCCGAGACGAAGGTGTCGCGGTACGCGCGCCGTTCGGCCTCGGACATCCCGACCCGCAGCGCCTCCGCCTCCACCCAGGGCTCGATGAGCTCCTCGGGATAGTAGACGATCCAGACGAAGCAGTCCCGCCCCCAATGGGACACCGTCCACTGCTCCAGGACACGGATCGTCTCACCGAATGGGTTCGTCACCTGCTCGGCCGGCGCGCCCCCGAAGGCCGGAGGGCAGACGGACAGGACGGCCAGAAGGCAGGCCAGGATACATCCCCTGCCGCGTCCCCCCCAAAAAAGCTCGCCGCACCTGGCGTTCGGTTCCGCCACTTCGCTCCCCCCATCCGTCTCAAAACGGGGCGGGAAACCCGCCCCCGTTCGCGTCCCTAATCGACCTGCTGCTCCGGAGGCAGCTCGAAGGCGCCCTCCCCGGAGGGTTTCGGGGCCTTTGCGGGCTTCGAAGGCTGACCGGGCCGATCCCTTTTGATGATGATGTCCTTGTCGGCCGGCGCGGCGGGAGCGGGGTCAGGCGCGGGCTCCCCCTCGGACGCCTCGCCCACGGTCTGGCGTATGGCCGTCCCCGGGTCGACGCGCAGGCTCTCCGGAATGGGATAGGCGGAGACCGTCACGTCGTCCGAGGTCTGCACGAAGGTGACGGATCCCTCCGGGATGCGGATGGAGTTTCCGCGCACGAAGAGCCCCCCGATAAGGCCGACGGGCCCCAGGAGCGCCGCGCCGGCGAGGCTGGCCGCGCCGGCGCCGATAATGGCCCCCTCGCCCTTTTCCCCGCGTTTGCTGGCATCCTCCGCCGCCTTCTTGGAGGCCTCCCCCGTAACCACACCAAGCCTCTGCGGGCCCAGGGGAACCAGGGCGTTGAAATCCAGGCGGACCTCCCCGGGCACGCCGAAGGCCTTGGGCTTCTTGACCTCGCGCACCGTGGTGTCGAGCAGGGACCCGCGCGGGGCGATCAGGCAGCCGTCCACGACGAGGTCGTCGGTCAGCGCCAGGCGGACCTTGTCCCCCTTCTGGCTCTTCGCGGGGCTCAGCTCCTCCATGAAGCGGAACTTCAGCACCGTCGCCCCCGGCAGCGTGACCTGGCGAAACGTCACGGGGTCGGAGACCAGCATGGCCAGGATACGCTCGACGCGCATCGCCACGGGCTTGCCGTACTGAAGGTCCCCGTCCATATCGCTCTCGAGGGTCTCGAGGCGCCTCAGGGCGGGCCTGGACGCATGGATGTTCTTGCTCAGGATCCACTCCGCGACCCCAACCTTGAAGAGCATGGAGGGCTGTTCCTCGGTCCCCGTCTCCAGAAAGTTCAGGATCGCCGCATGGCGCTCGGCGATGCTGCCCGGCAGGCTGCGGCCGAAGAGCTCCCGCTCTATCCCGTTCAGCCGCTCGACCAGGCCGCCCTTGCTCGGCTCGCCGTAGATGATCGTCTCGATCCGCTCCATCATCAGGACGGAGTCGCTCTTACCATCCTCGGGACCCGCCGCCGCACAGGAGGAGAACAGCAGACACAGCATCGCCGCTCCCACCAACAGTCCGCACAAATTTTTCCTGATCAAAACGCTACCTCCTCCAGATCTAAAAAAGGAGGGCGGGCTACCGCCCCTCCCCGCCGTGCCGACGCCGGATCGCCGCCCCGATGAAATCCGCGAAGAGCGGATGCGGACGCGTCGGCCTGGACTTCAGCTCCCCGTGAAACTGTCCCCCGAGGTACCAGGGGTGCCCCGGCAGCTCGACGATCTCCACGAGGTTCCGCCCGCGGCAGACCCCGGAGACCCAGAGACCCCCCGCCTCCAGCCGCTCCCGATACGCGTTGTTGAACTCATAGCGGTGACGATGGCGTTCGCTGATCTCCAGGACGCCGTAACACCGCGCCGCCAGGGTCCCGGGCACGAGGTCGCAGGGGTAGGCCCCAAGGCGCATCGTTCCCCCCATTTTATCAATATGGGCCTGTTCCTGCATCAAATGAATGACGGGGTGGAGGGACGCGGGGTCCATCTCCTCGCTGTGCGCCCCCGCCAGGGCGCAGACGTTGCGGGCATACTCGACCACCATCATCTGCATGCCCAGGCAGATCCCGAACAGGGGGATCCTCTCCTCCCGGGCGTAACGGATCGCGTCGATCATCCCCTCGATTCCGCGGGAACCGGAGCCGCCGGGGATCAGGACGCCGTCAACGTCCCTCAGGCTCTCCCCGACATCGGAGGACTCGAGCTCCGCCGACTCCACCGCGCGGACCCGCACCTTGACGCCGTGGTGCACGCCCGCGTGGTACAGGGCCTCCACGACGCTGAGATAGGCGTCCTTGTGCTGGACGTACTTGCCCACCAGGGCGATCTCCACCGCATCCGGGGCGTTCATGAAGCGGTCCACGACCCGATGCCAGTCCGAGAGGTCGGGCTCCCCTCCGCACGGAAGGCCGAGGGCCCGGAGGATCTGCGTGTCCAGCCCCTGACGATGCAGGCTGAACGGGACGTTGTAGATCGTGGGCTCGTCCCGCACCTCGATCACGGCCTCGGACGGGACCGTGCAGAACAGGGCGATCTTGTTCTTCATCTCCTGGTCCATGGGACGGCTCGTGCGGCAAACCAGGATGTTCGGGAGGATGCCGATGCGCCGCAGCTCCTGGACGCTGTGCTGCGTCGGCTTCGTCTTGAGCTCCTGGGCCGCCTCCAGCCATGGGACGAGCGTCACGTGGCAGTAGACCACGTTCTCGCGGCCCACGCGGTTCGCCATCTGCCGGATCGCCTCCAGGAACGGCTGCCCCTCGATGTCCCCCACCGTCCCGCCGATCTCCACGATCAGGACGTCCTGCTGCTCCCCCGCCCGGACCAGCCGCTCCTGGATATCGTTGGTGATGTGGGGGATCACCTGGACCGTCCCGCCCAGATAGGCGCCCCTGCGCTCCCTGTCGATCACGTGCGAATATATTTTTCCGGTTGTGATGCTGTTTTGCTCGCCAAGGGTCTCGTCGATAAAACGCTCGTAATGCCCAAGGTCCAGATCCGTCTCCGCGCCGTCGTCGGTGACGAAGACCTCGCCGTGCTGGAAGGGGTTCATCGTCCCCGCATCCACGTTCAGATAGGGATCCATCTTGATGATGGACACCCTGAGCCCCCGCTTCTTCAGAAGGGTTCCCACCGATCCCGCCGTGATGCCCTTGCCCAGGGAGGAGACCACCCCGCCCGTGATGAAAACGTACTTCGCCATTGCCTGTCGCCCTCCCGGCCATCCGAACTCGGACAGCTCAAAATCCCCCTGCCCAAAAATACAAAACGGGACCAGAAAAAAAAAACTTCTGGTCCCCTACCGACTCCTCTCGGACGATATAAACCGGCCTCCGCTTCGGATGCCGCCGCTTATTTCAGATACTGCAGCGGGTTGACCGGGCTGTTGCCCCTCCGGATCTCGAAGTGGAGATGCGGTCCCGTGGACCTTCCGGTCGTCCCGACCCTGGCGATATTCTGCCCCTGGGATATCTTCGTGCCCTGAGGCACCATAACCGAGCTGCAGTGAGCGTAAAGCGTGGACTGCCCGCCCGCGTGCTCCACCACGACGACCTTGCCGTAGCCGCCCATCCATCCCGAATAGGCCACGCGCCCATCGCGCGCCGACCGGATCACCATGCCCCGGGACGCCTTGATGTCGATGCCCGTATGGAAGTCCCGGCGCCGCGTAACCGGATGGCGTCTCCAGCCGAAGGGGCTGTTGATGCGCCCCATCACGGGCCAGCGGTAGGAACGCCCACCCTTCTGAGGACGCCCCTTATCCCTGACGGGGACGAGCTTGACCTTCTTGTTCTCCACACGGACCTCCGCGACGGCCTCCGGACGGGCCCCCGGCAGAAAGACCTCGTTGCCCGGCTTCAAGGAGACGACGTCTATCGTCGGATTGACCTTGCGCACCAAGTCGAGGTCCACCTGATAACGCTTGCAGACGAGCTCGATCCTGTCGCCCTTGCGCATCGTATAGAAGATGCCGTCCTGGTTGGGAATACGAAGCACCGCCCCGGGACGGAGCGTGGCGGAGCTCTTGAAGGTGTTGCTGCCCACCAGGGTATCCAGCTCGATGTTCTGGGCGTTGGCGATGGACCAGAGGCTGTCCCCCTGCACCACGACATAGGCCAGGACACTCAAGGGCTTGACCTCCTCGCGAAGCGAGGCGATGCGGAACTGGCGCGTGCGGACCTCCTCCAGGGTCGCCTCGACGTCGTCCGGCGTGTTGGGGATCAGGAGAAGCTGATTGGCGGACAGACGATTGGCGTCCTTCAGCCCGTTGGAACGAAGGATGTCCTGAGCCGTCACCCCGGCGTAGCCGAGGGCAATGTCCGACAGAGTCTCGCCGGACTTGACGATATGCTCCTTCCAGCCGACCCCCACATCCGTCAGGCGGATATCCCCCTCCGGTGCCTCCAGCTCCATAATATCCTCGATATCCTCCGACACCCCATCCTCGGGGAGGCGGGTGCCGTCGTCCTGGGTATTCAGTATGATCGATTCAAAATCGGAGAGGTCCTTGGGAAGAGGGCCGAAGTCCTCGGCGATATCGACGACGGGAAGCAGCAAAGACTGCCCGCCCTCCTTCGACTCAGGCATCGGGACCTGAGGGACCTGAGGCATCTGCGGCTCAGGCAGGGAAGCCAGCCTGACGGGCAGGTCCCCGGAGAGGGGAGAGGGGAGAGCTTCGGGAAGGGCGGGAACGAGCTCCTTGCCCTCCTCGTAGGCGTCGCTCATGTCGACGGAGACAAAACCCTCGTTCTCCACCGAGAGGTCGTTCCGATTCTCCACCAGACTTCCCCACGCCACGCCCGAGAACCGGCCCCACGCGGAAAACATCAGAAAAGCGGCCAATCCCATGGTGCAGCATACGACGGCGCAAAACCCCCAGGAAAAACCCTCCGAAGAAGCCGGCCCCTTCGGCCTCTTGACCTCACGGGCTTTTTTC
>NZ_CALIAA010000028.1 GCF_938040765.1 uncultured Fretibacterium sp. | reverse complement strand
CATGTATGAGAAAAATTGATTACCGCCACTTTCTCCGAGATGGCCCTGCGATGTTCCGAGCGATACGATTCCATTTTCTTCAAAAAATACTTCTCGTTCAAGCCGCCATACCACAAAGCGAGCATTTCCTTGTCGGTCAGCACCTCCTCGTCGTCCGCATCGAACAGGCCGCAGATTGGAGCTTCAAAGTAGAGCATCAGAGCCCACAGTGAAAAAAATATTCCGGCCACATCCAGGCAGCGCGCTGCATAGAGCGGGTGGAGTTCGGCATAGAAGCCGATCGGCCCCAACGCAATGACGAAGCTCATCAGGCAAAATGCCTTCAGCACTCCGAAAACGGCATAAGCTCCCTCCTGCACGCTTGCACGAGGCGGAATGAAGTTCGAGGAACGCCACAGGTGAACGCACGGAATGAAAAAAGCCAGAAGAGCCGCCATAATAAGCCATGAGATTCCCAAGGAAAAGCTCAAGGGCATCACGCTCACCGCCCTCCTCTCCCGTATTTCAGCCGCCAATGATCGGCATACCGGACATAGCCGCTGTTCCATGCCCAGCCCAAGATCGCACAGCGCATCTCCTCCATACGCACACGATCGGCAAGATCGGCGTCCCGCCCCCCTTTCAAAGCCTTGGCCAAAACTCGGTAATGGGATATCCATACCCTGTATCCCCTCTTATACGACAACACGAAAAACGGAATGACGATGAGACCCCAAGGGATAAGAATGCTGCGAAGCAACAGCCCCAGATTTTCCAGCATGGCGGTATGCTCCATACGGTCCAGAAAGCCTCCGACACAGGAACCGCCCCAAATAACACCCATTGACGCCGTTGCCAGCAGGCTGAATACAGCTTTACAATAATAGGCGGAGGCACGCATGTGGGGATTGTCCCAAGTCCAGGCCCTGAAACATTCCCTTGGGATATCAGGGATAAATTCGAAAATCCATCGTCCCTCTTCACGGAATTTCTGCACGTAAATCCTGTTCAAGCCGCCGTACCACAGCGACAGCATCACCTCGTCGGTCAGCGCTGCCTCGGCCTCCTCGCTGCACGGCCCCAGGCTTTGGACCTCCGAAAACGTCTCCATCGGCTTCCTGCCTCCATGATATGTGAATCCCCCGGGGTAACCGGGGGATTTGCGGAATACCTTACGTCCTGTCGTCGGGCGCATCGCCCCCCAACAGCATCACCGTATGCAGTCCCCACCCGCCGGCGGAGAAACTGCAGGAGTGCTGCGTTGGAGAAAGGGCATGAAAAAGCCGTTGAGCTCCCCCCTTGGGGGAAATATCGTAGGACCTGCTGCGTCCCCTTACCTTCCCTTCTCGCAATTTCATCGCTTTGATAACCGCATTCCACGCATTGTGGAGGGCCTGCTCATGTTCCTGAGGCATCCGCGGTACCGATTGTTTCAAGTCCACATCCAAATAATCCAGGCTCCCAGCCAGGCCCTTGGCAATGACCTCGCCCAATGCCCGGACCTCCGGCAGCTTCAACATCAGTTCCCGAACCTCTGCCTCATACCCTTTTACATACCTCTGCATCAGCACTATGGGCCAGATTTCCGTCAGCGCGGTGCTCATGCTGTCGATTATTATGGTTTTATCCCCCGGAATGTAGAACCCCTTCAGAAATATCCGCTCGTCCTCCTCTCCGTCTCGCGGAGGCAGGAAGGTATACAGACTGCATGTCACGTCCCGGGGCAAATTCAAAGGGCCAAAGCGGCCATCGGATGTCGGCCTCAACTCCACATCATCAAACAACAAGGAAACGGCCAAAGAGGATAGTTCCACCCGAACTCCCTCGGGCAGAACGATCCGTCCGATGATTTCCTTCCGGCGAAGGAACACGACGGACTCGCTTCTTCCGTAACTGCCGACCACATACAAGGGGCCGGAGTCCGCCCTTTCCGGCAGCGGCGCCTCGAAGTGACCGGGCTCGCCCCCGGAGTTGTCCACGGACAACACGTCATCGCTGAACACCACACTCAGGGCCACGTTCAGGTTCCTCCCCTCGACGCGCACCCTGCCGCCGTCCGTCTGTACGGCGGAGGAAATGATCGGCGTATGGACGTTCACCACACGGACCGTTATGGCATACGTGCGCCGGTTGCCGAGGAACAAAAAGACCTCCCAGTGCCCCTCGCCCGTTCCCTCGGGCCAGCTGAACGACGCCTTGCCGTCCGTCACGGACGCGGGTCTTAGGTTCAGCGGTGTACCACGCTTACCGCCATGCCGCCACGACTCGCGAATCGCTATCCATGCGCTGCTCGCATCGGCCCCCGGAACGAACGAGCCCTGAAGCTCCACCTCGTCGCCGGGGACGGCTAGGCCCTCCGCCCCCAGCGTCCTGTCGAAGAGCCCCGTAATGTAGGGCTGCGGCTCCTCCAGGTATTCCGCGGGCCTCAGCCGGTCGGGGTCGTTCACATCCAGAAGGCCGTCCTGATCGTCGTCGAAATCGATGTAATCGCGGACTCTATCGTCATCCGAATCCTCGGTCCCCTCCACTCCGTCCGGCACCCCGTTGCCGTCGCTGTCCGTATCGAGAAAGTTGGGGATGCCGTCGCCGTCCGTGTCGTTGCGGGGAAAGAACTGATCCAAGGGCAGGTTGAACGTCATGATCCTGTCGAAGGGGTAATATTCAACGAAGTCGGGGATGCCGTCGCCGTCCGCGTCGGAGTTCCGGTCCAGCCACACGGCGCCCTTGGGAGAGTTGCCGGGGTTGACCGCATTCCGCCAGGCGGAGTCGGAAAAGGTTCCGGCCTCGCGGTACGGCTCCAGACGGCGCAGTACCGTCAGCAGTTCCATGAGGTCGGGCAGGGTGTCGTCATCCGTGTCCTCATACCCCCTGTCCATGCCCAGAAGGTCGTGCAGCTCGTCCGGGATGCCATCGGCGTACTCATCCGGAAAGATCAGCGCTTGGTAACGCCACTTCTGTGCGGTCTCCGCCACTGTCGCTATGGTGAACCAGTACACCCCGGGACGGGAAATGTCGTACTGCGCCCACGTCCAGTCACTTACCGGAAGTCCCGGCATATTGGACACGGTCAGGGGCTCCTCGTTCTTCCCCGTCTCGATGCTCATGACGGGGTTCATAAACGGCGTGTGGGCGACCAGGACCGAATAGGCCCCCGCCCTGTCTAAGCTGACCGCAAAACAGTCGCTGTCGTAGCCGGCGCTGTTGTCCAAAACGCCCGATATGGCGGCGGGCATCGCTGCGGGGGCATCTTTGAATTCCGCGTAATCGATCCCGTTGTTCGAGGAGTTGCCCTTCTCAGCCTCCGCGTACTCGGGGTAGGCTCCGCGCGACGGATCGAGCGGACCGGCGTCCCAGACGTCGGGAACTCCATCCCCGTCCGTATCGCTTTTCAGCGCCTTCGGTGGGTTCGGATCGGGATTCGAGGGCTTGGTGCTCGGGACCGGAGGCTGCGGCCTGGGCAAAGGCTTGGGGGAAGGAGGATTGGGTTGAGGCGCGGGCAAGGATCGAGGCGGAGCTTCGGGCCCCGCCCCGCCGGAGCTTCCTCTGCAACCTCCCAGGGAGAACAGCAGCAAGAGGAAGAGCAGGAACAAAAAGATTTCGTAGACGGACCGCCTTTTCACGAACATCGACCTCCCTTGCACGGCCCGGATGGGGCGGGCGCTTCACGCCCCGCAAGCTCCCATCCGCCCTGCCGTCAGGGCCAATATTTCGCAGACTTCGTCCTCACGATCACCGTCCAAAAAGAAAGGTGAGCCAACCGCATTGTAAGAGAAAGCGCACAAAAGGTCAAATCCATAGGGCGAACAGGCCGGCAGCCATAAGGTTATTCCCCGGGCGACGGAGATCGCTCCCCGGCTTCCGCAGCCTCCCGCATCGCCTCGAAGAGTCCGGAGGCCCCCGGAACCCCGCCGGGCCCGACGGCATGAGCGCCCAGAATGGTCCAGCCCCGCTTCTTCTTCAAAAACGGGGCCAGCCCGTCGAGTTTGCCCTCCGCCGAGGTTCCCCCCTTCCTGACCGAGACCGTGCGCAGCCCAAAGGCGGCCCCGCAGTTCCGTATCGCCGTCAGGCCGGTGAGAAGACGGACGGGCTCGGGAAGGGGGCCGAAACGGTCCTCCATCTCCCCCATCAGGGCCATGAGCTCGTCCAGCCCCACCACCTGAAGGAGACGCCGATAGAGCGTGACCCGCACCCCCTCCTGAGGGATGTAGAAGGCGGGGATGGAGCCCCCCTGGTCGTAGGCGACCTCCGTCAGCCGGTTCTCCACTCCGCGCAGGCGGTCCAGCTCCTCCTCCAGCATCCGATAAAAGAGGCTGAAGCCCCCCGTCCTGCTCTTTCCGTGCTGCGTGGTTCCGCCGATCTCCCCTCCGCCCCGGATGTCCAGGTCCCGCCGCGCAATCGAGTAGCCCGACCCCAGGTCCGTCAGAGTGGATATGGCCTCCAGCCTGTCCGCCGTCTCCTTCCTCAGTTCCTCACGCTCCGGATAGAAGAAGTAGGCGAAGGCGCTTTCCCCGCGGCGCCCCACCCGGCCGCGGAGCTGGTACATCTGGGCCAGCCCGAGCTCCTGGGAGTCGTCCACGATGATCGTGTTGGCGCGGCCTACATCCAGGCCGCTCTCGATAATCGTCGTGCAGATCAGGATGTCGATAGCCCCCGCGTAGAAGTCCAGCATCGTCCTCTCCAACTCCCGTTCCGGCATCTGGCCGTGCGCGGCGTGGATTTTGGCCTCGGGGAAAAAAGCGGCGAGCATCCGCCGCTGTTCCTCCATACGCGCGATGCGGTTGACGACGAAATAGACCTGCCCTCCCCGCTCCAGCTCACAGGCCACGGCCTTACGCACCAGCGCGGTCTGCCAGGGCCCCGCGAAGGTCGTTACGGGCAGGCGGTCCTCCGGGGGCGTGGAGAGCACCGAAATGCTGCGCAGCCCCCTCAGCGCCATCGCCAGAGTGCGCGGTATGGGGGTTGCCGACAGGCTCAGGATATCGACCGCCCCATAGGTCCGCTTCAGGCTCTCCTTGTGCATGACGCCGAAACGGTGCTCCTCGTCGACGACGAGAAGGCCCAGGTTCTTGAACTTGATCCCCTTCTGGAGCAGCTTGTGCGTCCCGATGACGATGTCGACGGACCCGTCCTCCGCGCTCGACGCGGTGCGCCCCGCCTCCGACCTCGAGGTGAATCGGGAGAGTATCCCCACAGAGACCGGAAAGCCCGAAAGGCGGGAACGGAAGGTTCCGTAATGCTGCTGAGCCAGGATCGTCGTCGGGACCAGTACGCAGACCTGACGCCCCGCGGCGACGGCTCGGAAAGCCGCCCTCAGTGCGACCTCCGTCTTGCCGAACCCTACGTCGCCGACGAGAAGGCGGTCCATCGGAAAGGGGCCGGACAGGTCCTCCATGATCTCCGCCGTGGCCTTGAGCTGGTCGGCCGTCTCCGTGTACGGGAAGGCCCTGACGAACGACTCGTAAAGCTCGCCCGGCTCCGTCAGGGGGTCTCGGCGCTCCAGCTCGCGGCGCGCGAAAATCTCGATCAGGGCCCTGGCCTCCTCCTGGGCCCGTTTCTTGTCCTTCTCCATGGACTTGCGCCACCGGGAGCCCCGAAGGGTATCGAGCTCCGTCTCGTCGCTCTGGTGTTCCGCCAGCGCCGTGAGCTTGTGGGACTGGAGGACGGGGACCAGAAGGCGCTTGTTCTCGGCGAACTCGAGCACCAGGGCGTCCATGGAGGCCCCCGCCGAGACGATCTCCTCGATGCCGCGGAAGACGGCCAGTCCGTAGTCCTCGTGTACGACAAGCTGCCCTGCCGACAGCCGATCCCGCCACTCCAGCGGAGCGCGCCATTCCGAGGAGGCCGCTCTGGCGGAGACCCCGGAGAGCTCTCGGTCCGAGATGAAGGCGCGCTTCGCGGCCCTGTCCACGAAGCCCGAGGAAAGAGCCCCTTTCCGGACCTCGACGAAGGGAGTCTGAGCGAACGGTCCGTTCTCCCCGTCCAGGAACCGGGCGTTCTCGCTGTACACGCACACGGCGCAGCCGAGCCGGTCCAGGTCCCGGCAAAGGCGCAGGACCGCCCCGAAGTCCCCCTTGAAGGGGGGAAGCTCCTCCACGTCGAGCTGAGCCTCCGTCCAATCCACTCCGCGCGTCACCCTCAGGCGCGGATAGCGCGCCAAGTCGCGAAACACCTCATCCCAGGAGGGGACGGGATCGACGTGCGCCTCCGAACACAGTTCATCCCAAAGCCAATGGAAGGAGACGGCCTGCGCCTCGATACTCTGAGGTTCATAGAGGATGACCCGAGTGTCGGCCGGCAGCAGGGCCGGCGGCATGAACGCCTGCGCGCCGGAGAGGCTGTGCAGGCAGACCGAGTCGAGCCCGGCTGCGGTCTTCTGCGTCGAGGGCTGAAAGGCGCCGATCCGTTCCACGACGTCGTCAAAGAACTCGAAACGCAAAGGAAGAGCGTGGGCGGGGTCGAAGACGTCCATGATGAAACCGCGCAGGACGTACTGCCCCGGCGACCAGACGAGGTCCGCACGCTGATATCCGCTGCGCTCGAGCCAGGCCAGCAGGCGGTCCCTGGCATATTCCTCCCCGCAGGTCACGGGAAGCTCCCCATCGGCCATGAGACAGGGGGACATCAGGGCCCCCGGGGTTGCCACCAGAACGCCGCCCTCCGTCGTCCAGCGCCGGATCGTCTCCCCCCGCTCAAGGAGAAGCGGCCGGCTGCCGATCGTCTGCAGGGTCAGAGGAAGCTCGGCGAGGCGGAAGAGGGGCCTATCGGGAAAAAATGCCTTACGGTCCAGTGCAAACTCCGAGGCCTGGCGCACGTCGGGAAAGACGGCTGCGACGCGTCCCTCCGGACACATCCAGGCCCGGGCCGCGCCGCCGGCGCGGTCGTGCACGCTTCCCCCGCTCTCCCAGAGCTCCTTCAATCCATCCAAATCGCCCACCACGGGGCGTTGCCGTCCCTGCACGCTCAAACCTCCCCAAAGAAAAAGGTAAAAAACAAAAAAACCGACGGAGGGAATCCGTCGGAATCATCGTCAGCGGACAAAAACAAAAAATGCCTCACAAAGTCAGCCGCGCAGGACCTCCAAGGCGCCGTTCCACATATCGCGGGCGCTGGTGGCCACGGAAAGGTTCGCCTCGTAGGCACGGCTCGCCACAAGCATATCCGTCATCTCCCGAACCAGGTTGACGTTGGGAAAGGCCACATACCCATCGGCGTTGGCGTCCGGATGCTCCGGCTGGTAGACCAGACGGGGCGGGGTCTGGTCCTCCTCGATCTCCAAGACGCGAACTCCCCCGATGTCCTGGTACCCGCCGATCGTCCTGTCCAGCATCTCGGCGAAGACCGGCACCCTGCGCTTGTAGGGACCCCCCGCAAGGGTGCGGGTGGTGTTGATGTTCGCCAGGTTGGAGGATATCGTGTCCATCCACAGGCGATGAGCCGTCAGCGCGCTGCCCGCAACCTCCATGCTCTCGAATATTCTCATGATCCGAGCTCTCTCCTCAGCACCGCAAAAACTATCGTCCCGCTATGACGGTGCGGTAAATGGCAAGTTTTTTGGCCGCCAGACGGTTCATGGCGTTATACATCATGCGCGTCTCCGCCATGACCGCCATCTCCCGTTCCGGGTCGACGTTGTTGCCGTCGAGTCGATACGCTTCGTCGCGTATCTTCAGCTCCACGGGCTTTACGTCCGAGACCAGGAGAGGGCGCGTGGGGATATGAGCGGGGTCCGTAACGGTCATGCGCAGTTTTTTCCCCGATTGGATGACGTCCCGAAGCTGGTCCTCGAAGGAAACGTTGCGCCGGGTGTAGCCCGGGGTATCCGCGTTGGCCACGTTTCTCGACACGGCCTTGAAGCGCTGTGCCAAGCCCTCCATGTCCTTCTCCAGTACGCTCCAGGTGAACTCGCCCAACATGTTCCTCACTCCTCCCCGCCCAAATTATACTACAGCGAGAGACCTGCGGAACACGAAACAACCCTGTTTGTCCGCACCCTATCCCCCGGGTCCGCTGCGCGTCAATAGGCGACGCGGGCGGATGAGGCCACCCCCAGCTCCTCCACGAAAAGAGGGCTGAGCACCTTGATGTAGGTGCCCTTCATCCCCAGGCTGCGGCTCTCGATCAATCCGGCGCTCTCCAGCTTGCGCAGAGCGTTGACGATGACGCTGCGGGTCACGCCGACCCGATCCGCGACCTTGCTGGCCACGGCCACCCCCTCCTGTCCCCCGAGCTCCGCGATGATGTGCTTCATGGACTCGATCTCCGAGTAGGAAAGGGCGCGCATCGCCATCTGAACGGCGATACGGTCGCGGGAGTGCTCCTCGATGGTGCGGTTCCGGTCGTTGAGCATCTCGATACCGACGAGCGACCCCAGGTACTCCGCCAGCAGCACGTCCCGGACCACGAAGGGCGCATGGAAACGGACCAGAAGGACCGTCCCCAGCCGTTCCGCCGCAGCGCCGTAGATGGGGACGTACATCAGATGTTTCTCCGGCCTCTTCACCGAGCTGGGGTCATCGAACAGAAACGCATCCTCGTCGCAGATCACGGACTCCCGGTAACGGTTCATCTTATCGGCCAGGCTCGCCGGCATCGCCCCCGCCCTCATGCTCTCCAGAAGCGTCCGGGACTCGTACTCGGGAAGCCAGGTATATCCCAGAAGCTTTCCGGACTGATCCACGATGTAGACATTGGCGGTAGAAAACTCCGAGAGCAGTTTGGCCAACCTGGTGTAGTCCAGAGGGTCTCCCTCGCGGCGGCTCTGCAAAGCGCGCCCCACCTGCCGGGTCTTCTCCAGAAGATCCCTCAGCGCCGCCTCGACGGCATCGGAATCCTTTATACCCAAAGCCTTCGCGTTCAGCAAATTTCCTTTTCCGTCGTCCAACGCGACGGTAGGCCTTTCCTTCAAGCTGGCCTTTCTGGAGTTCCGGGCCGTCCCAGCCTCTTTTTTCATCGATCGAAGTCCTCCTTGAAACCTTTCGGCCGCCTCGCCCATTCCCGGCGGGCGCTCCTCTTTGTTTGGCCGAACTTGTCTCCGGTGACCC
>NZ_CALIAA010000027.1 GCF_938040765.1 uncultured Fretibacterium sp. | reverse complement strand
GTGAACGCGATTCGCGGCGTGGACCTCGACCTGCGCCGCGGAGAGACGCTGGCCATCGTCGGGGAGTCCGGCTCCGGAAAGTCGGTCACCATGAAGGCCGTCATGGGCATCCTGAGCAGCAACGGCAAGTTGGAGAGCGGGACGATCGACTTCATGCCTCCCGACGGAGGCGTCTGGCACATCATGGACATGTCCCAGGCCGAAATCCGCCGGGAGCTGGCGGGGAAACGAATCGCCATGGTCTTTCAGGACCCCATGACGTCGCTCGACCCGACGATGTCCATCGGGGCACAGCTCACGGAGGGGATGCGCCACCACTTCGGCACGCCGCGGCGCGAGGCGGAGGAAAGGGCGGCGGCGCTCCTGCGCCGGGTGGGGATCGCGGAGGCGGACGCCGTCGTGGTGGGGGCGGGGTCGGGCCTGTCGACGGCCTCCGGCATGACCTATTCCGGGGAGCGGTTCGAGAGCAACTTCGCCGACTTCATCGGGAGGTACGGCTACCGGGACATGTACACGGCTGGTTTCTACCCCTATCCCACGCCCGAGGAGTATTGGGCCTACTGGAGCCGTTACATCCACCTCAACCGCTACGCGCAGGACGCCGGCCCGGCCTACCGCAGGCTGCGGGCTCTGATGAGCGGCAAGGACTGTTTCGTCATCACCACCAACGTGGACCACTGTTTTCAGAAGGCCGGGTTCGACGAGCTCCGCCTGTTCTGCACCCAGGGGGACTACGGGCTGTGGCAATGCGCGAAGCCCTGCCACCAAAGGACCTACGACAACGAAGCGCCGGTGCGGCGCATGGTGGCCGAGCAGAGGGACATGCGAATCCCCACGGAGCTGATTCCCCGCTGTCCACGGTGCGGCGGCCCCATGGCGAACAACCTCCGCAGTGACGATACCTTTGTGGAGGACGAGGCCTGGCGCCTCGCCGCGGGGCGGTACTGGGATTTCCTGCGGGGGCACGAGGGCGCGCGGCTTCTGTTCCTGGAGCTCGGGGTGGGCTGGAACACGCCGGGCATCATCAAGTATCCTTTTTGGCGCATGGCCGTCAAAAACGAAAGGGCGGTCTACGCCTGCGTCAACCTGGGGGAGGCGGCCGCCCCGCGCGAGCTGGAGGGCCGCTCGATTCTCGTCGATGGGGATATCGGGGAGGTCCTGAGGGAGCTCGAGGAAGCGTAATTCAGGGTTCCGATCGATCGTGTACTTCGTCGTTGTCGCCCGCCTTGCTCGGCATGTCGTTATGTGGAGGCAAACGGGCTTCATGCGCCGCTCCCGGCGCGGCGGAAACATGCCGGGAGAACAAAAAAGATGAAAATTTTTGAAGGGTGGAGGAAGAAATCATGAAAATCGCTGTGGTCTGCGCCAATGGAAAGGCGGGGCGTCTCATCGTCGAGGAGGCGGTGAGGAGAGGGCTGGACGTCACGGCCGTGGTGCGGGGGGAGAACCGGAGCGCGGCGAAGCGGTCCATTCAAAAGGACCTCTTCGACCTGACCGCCTCCGACCTGGAGGGGTTCGACGTCGTCGTGGACGCTTTCGCGGCCTGGACCCCGGAGACCCTGCCGCAGCACAGCGCCTCGCTGAAGCACTTGTGCGACACCCTGAGCGGCCGGAACACGAGGCTGCTGGTCGTCGGCGGGGCAGGAAGCCTCTACGTGAACGCCGATCACACGGCGCAGCTGATGGACGGGGCCGGCTTTCCGGACGCCTTCAAACCGCTCGCGTCCAGCATGGGCAAGGCCCTGGAGGAGCTCCGCGCCCGAGACGACGTGAGGTGGACCTACATCAGCCCCGCCGCGGATTTTCAGGCCGAGGGGCCGAGGACCGGCAAGTACATCCTGGGAGGGGAGGAGCTGACCCTGAACTCCAGAGGTGAGAGCGTGATCAGCTACGCCGACTATGCCGTCGCCATGGTGGACGAGGCCGTAAAGGGAGACCACATCCGGCAGAGGATCTCCGTCGTGGTGGCGTGAGCGCGGCAGCGCGGGGCGGTCAGGGGTCTTCCCGGCGGCCCCGTTCCCTTCCCCCGCTGTCGTAAAATCGCGTAAGGAAGATCGGTCCCTTCCGGGGCCGATCCTCATTTTAGCGGAATCGGGTGTCGGCGGCGGGTTTCACCACCCCGTCCTCGATGCGGATTTTCCCCTCGGCCTCGAGGCGCCGCAGCACGGAGCCGGCGAGCTCCCTCGGCCAGCCGAGGTGCCGGTGGATGGAGCCGACCCCCAGCTCCTCGGCCTCGTCCCCGCTGCCCTCGTGGTGGCGGAGGTGGATCAGCACGATCCGCTCCCGATACTCCATCTTTTGGCGGGCCCGCCGCCGAACGGCGCTCAGCAGCCCCCGGCTGGGCGACAGGACGAAGATGCCGAGGAAGGAAAGCCCCGTCGCCACGGCGATGCCGCCCGCGATGGAGACGTCCAGCCACGCGGCCGCCCAATATCCCGCCAGGGCGTTCAGCACCCCGATGACGGCGCTCAGGACGATCATCTTCCTCAGGTCGTCGGTCAGCAGATAGGCGCCCGCCGGGGGACCGACCATAAATGCGACGACCAGGATGGACCCCACGGCCTGAAAGGCCGCTACGGCGGTAACCGACACGGACGCCATCAGGCCGTAGTGCAGCCACGCGGGCGCGAAGCCCAGGAGCGCCGCCAGGATGGGGTCGAACGTCGCCAGCTTCAGCTCCTTGAAGAACAGGAGCAGGGCGGCGAGGTTGAGGAACGCCACGCAGCCCATCGACCAGACGGCCTTGGGGCCGAGGTCGGCGCCGCCCACGATCATGCGGTCGAAGGGGGCGAAAGCCAGCTCGCCCAGCAGGACGGCGTCCGCATCCAGGTGGACCGAGTCCGCGTAGTGCGTGATCAGGATGATCGCGATGCTGAAGAGCAGCGGGAAGGTCAGGCCGATGGCGGAGTCCTCGGAGACGCGGCGCGAGCGCTGGAGCGCCTCGGCCAGCCAGACCGTGAGGAGCCCGACCGACGCGGCCCCCAGGATCAGGAGCGGGGAGGTCAGGCTGTGCGTGGCGAGGAAGGCGAGGACGATCCCGAGCAGGAGCGTGTGGGTGATCGCGTCGGACATCATGGACATCCGGCGCAGCACGAGGAAACAGCCCGGCAGCGCGCAGGCGACGGCGACGAGCGCCGCGATCAGCTGAATCTCAAGCTCGGGAGACATGGCCCGGCGCGCCCCCTTTCCGGCCCCGGCCGCTTCTCGCCCTGCCGAGGGCCAGGCTGATCAGCACAAGGACGTCCGCGGCCACCACGATGGCGGGGCCGGCGGGGAGCTTCGGCAGCGCGGAGCTGGCCAGGGTCCCCGCCACGCCCGAGACGGCGCCGAACAGGGCCGCCAGCCCCACCATGACCCCCAGCCGGTTCGTCCACTGTCGCGCGGCGACGGCCGGGGCCACCAGCATCGCGCTCATCAGGATGACCCCGACGGTCTGGAGCCCCGCGATGATGGCGGCGACGGTCATGGCGGACAGAAGGACGTTGAGGCTTCGGGTAGGGAGCCCCAGGCTCCGCGCGAACTCCGGGTCGAAGCTCAGCAGCTTGAACTCCTTCCAGAAGAGGAGGGTCAGCGCCAGCAGCACCGCGCCCGTGATCGCGATGACGAGGATGTCGCTCTTCAGGAGCACCGCGGCCTGGCCGAAGATGAAGCGCTGGAGCCCCGCCTGGTTCGAGTTCGGGATCTTCTGCACGTAGGTGAGCAGCACCAGCCCCAGCCCGAAGAAGACCGACATCCCAAGCGCCAGCGCGGTGTCGAACTTGACGCGGGAGTAGCGCACGACGCCGATGATGAAGCCGGTGGCCGTCAGCCCCGAACACAGAGCCCCGATCAGGAGCCACACGGTATCCTTCGTCCCGGTCATCAGGAAAACGGCGGCGATGCCCGGCAGCGCGGCGTGGGACACGACGTCCCCCAACAGACTCTGCCGGCGCAGCACCGCGAAGCTGCCGATCAACCCGCTGGCCATCCCCAGCAGGGCGGCCCCCAGCGCGACGACCTGAAAGGTATAGTCGTGCAGCAGGGGAAACGCGTTCATGACGCGCCCTCCCCAAGGAGCGTCTCCGTGCTGCGGTAGGCGCGCCGGACGTTCTCCTCCGTAAAGACCTCGTCGGTCGGTCCGGCTGCGATGAGCCGCAGGTTGAGCAGCACCGTCCAGTCGAAGTAGCTTCGGACCGTCTGGAGGTCGTGGTGCACCACGACGACGGTCTTTCCCTCTCCTTTCAGGCGCTTGAGCAGCTCGACGATGACTTTTTCCGTCCGCGCGTCCACGCCGCGAAACGGTTCGTCCATCAGGTAGAGGTCCGCCTCCTGGGCCAGGGCCCGAGCCAGAAAGGCCCGCTGCTGCTGGCCGCCGGAGAGCTGGCTGATCTGCCGATCGGCGAACTCGGCCATGCCCACCTGCTCCAGCGTCTCCATGGCGATCCGGCGGTCCGCAGCCCCCGGGCGCCGGAACCATCCCAGGTGGCCGTAGCGCCCCATCAGCACCACGTCGCGGACCGTGGCGGGAAAGTCCCAGTCCACGCTGCCGCTCTGCGGCACGTAGGCGACCCGCTCCGAGTGGATGCGGACCTCGCCCGCCACGGTCCGCACCAGCTTCAGCACGGCCTTGATCAGGGTGCTCTTGCCCGCTCCGTTGGGGCCGATGACCGCGGTCAGGCTCCCCCGGGGAATGTCGAGGTCCACGTCCCAGAGCACCGGCTCGATATCGTAGGCGACGGTCAGGTCCTCGACCTCGAGAGCCCAGGGGTTCTCTTCACGCATCTCCATTTTTATCCATACCTGATTTCATCCATACCTGACCGGAATCGGGGATCACTTCAGGGCGCTCGTGATGGTGTCCACGTTCGCCTTTACGGTCGAGATGTAGGTCTCCGCACCGGAACCGGCCCCGCCGAGCGAGTCGGAGTAGAGCTCGCCGCCGATGCCCACGTCGAACCCACGGGCCTTCACCGCGGCCTGAAGGGCCTCGATGGTCTTGCGCGGGACGGAGGACTCCACGAAGACCGCCTTGATCCTGCGCTCCACGATGAAGTCGGCCAGGGCGCTGACGTCCGCGGTGCCCGCCTCGGCCGCGGTGCTGATGCCCTGAAGGCCGCGCACCTCGAAGCCGTAGGCCCTTCCGAAATAGTTGAAGGCGTCGTGCGCCGTCACCATGACGCGCTGCCCCTCGGGGACCTCCCGAACCCTGTCCTCGATGTAACGCTGAAGGTCCTCGAGGTCCTTCTCGTACCTTTTGGCATTGGCCTTGTAGTCCTCCGCGTGGTCGGGGTCCGCTTTCTCCAGCCCGCGGGCCACCTCCGCGGCGGCGCCCTTCCAGAGCCGGACGTCAAACCAGATGTGCGGGTCCGGGATACCCCCTTCGTCCGTCAGGATATCCGCCCGGTCGATGCCGTCGGCGGCGCAGATCACGGTCTTGTTTTGCCGGTCCAGCGCCGCGAAGACGTCCCCCATCTTGCCCTCGAGGTGCAGTCCGTTGTGGACGACGACGTCCGCCCTCCGCATTTTGCCGACGTCCCCGGCGCTGGCCTGATAGAGGTGCGGGTCGATTCCGGGCCCCATCAGGCCGTCCACCGCGACGTGGGGGCCGCCGACGACTCGGGCCAGGTCGGCGAGCATCGTCGTCGTGGCGACGACCCGCACCTCGGCCCGCCCGACGGCGGAGAAGGACAGCAGGAACAGGAAAAACATCGGAAGCGCCGTCATCCTCTTTTTCATCGTTTCAAAATGTTTCATCGCAAAAAATCTCCTTGGGAAAAGTTCTTCTGTGCACAGGAATCGCATAGAAGGCAAAAGGGATACATAAAGTTTGATTAACAAAACTTTACGATTGAGAGGATATTCTTA
>NZ_CALIAA010000026.1 GCF_938040765.1 uncultured Fretibacterium sp. | reverse complement strand
TGACGACGGGCTTGCCCTCCACCATCGCCGCGCACAGCGGCCGGCCCGGCGCCGCACGGGAGGGGCTGCCCACAGTCCCCGCGAGAGAGCCCGCGCGACGCCCGCTTCGGCGGACAACCGGCGTATGGAGAGCACGGGGTCCGTGCCCGAAAGAAGCCTCAGAGGATGGAAGCGGGCCGCCGAAGCCATGCAGGCGGAATGGCTCGCATCCATGCTTCAAGCCGACCGATACGGGACGGACCGGACCAGCGGCTCCGCACGGGGGGCGCGGCCCTTCAGGACCTCGGAGACGGCCTCGTAAACGCCCCGAACAACCTCATCCGCCGCGATGCCGACCGTACCGGCCAGACGCCCCTGACGAACGGCCTCCCGCGCCTCGGGGATCGCATCGACCCCTCCGATCGGGGGCGGCTTCACGCCTCGCTCCTCAAAGGCCTCCAAAGCGCCCAGGGCCATGAGGTCGTTGGCGCAGAACACGGCGCGGACATCGAGCCGACCTGCGAGAGCGCGCAGGGCGGACCGGGCAGAGCCCCGGTCGAAATCCGCATGGACGGTCAGGATGCGTTCCGCCGGAAAAACCCGGCGAAGGGTCCTCAGTGCGCCGCGGCAGCGCCCGTCGGACTGCCGGGCTCCGCAGAACCCGGCGATCAGAATCGCCCAGCCCTCTCCGGGGGAGGACAGCCCCGACAGGACGGCCTCCGCGGCGAGGACCCCCTGCTCCTCGAAATCGGCAACCCGGATGGGATGATATCGAGCGATGTCCCGCACAAGGACCGGGTCGCACTTGGGGCCGACGTCGAGGATCGGGGCCGGGGCATCCCCGAGCGCCAGCACGAGGTTGTCCGGCGTCAGGGGGTTGAGGATCAGGGCGTCGCACCCCTCGCCGTACATGGCCCGCAGCGCCTCCGCCTGACGCTCGGGATCGCGGGGGTCCCGCCCCTCCCGAAACACGATCTCGAACCCCCAATCCGGGGCCTGCCGAAGGTACTCCTCGACCTTGTTGCGCCAGAACGGATTCGCCGAGTCGGCAAGCAGGATACCGACCTTCCCGACCGCTCGGGCGGCGGAGCTGCCGCTCACCTCCATCCTTCTTATTTCCATCCCTCGAACTCCCGGATGTTCTCGGGCGTCGCCAACATGATGGGGATGTCCAGACGCTCGGGAAGGTCCCCGGCGCCCTCGGCAAGCTTGAGGGCGAAGACGACCGCTCCCCGTGTCCAGGCGGCCTGGGAGAACGTCGTCGACCCCGCCAGCTTTCCCTCACGAATCGCGGTGCGTGCCTCCGGGATGAAGTCCGTTCCGTAGATCAGCACCCCGTCCTGTTTCCCGGCCGCAGCCAGCGCATCCGCCGCCGCCAGGGCCATCACGTCGTTGGCGCAGTAGATTCCCTTCAGATCGGGATGGGCCCGGATCAGGTCGGTTGCGATATCGAAGGCCAGGTTGCGGTCCCAACGTCCGGGCTGGACCGAGACGACGCGGACATTCGGACTCGCCTCGAGGACTCCCAGGGCCCCCTTCTTGCGCGCCTCGCTCTGTCCGGCGCCGGGGATGCCCTCGATGACGGCAACCTCTCCCCCCTCGGCTCCCAGCCTCTTCACCATATCCTCCGCGGCCAGCCGCCCCTGGTCCGCAAACGCGGCGCTGATCCAGCCGTTCAAACGCCCGCCCGAGTCCTTCAGCGCCTGCGCGTCGATCGCGGGGCCGGAGCAGAGGATGGGGACCCCCTTCTCGTTGGCCTTCAGGACGCCCGGGATGAGGTTGAACGGGTCCATCGGGGTTACGACGATCGCGTCGTAGCCCTTGGCAACCATCGTCTCCAGGGTATCCAACTGAGACTTGAGGTCCCCCTCGGTCGGGGCCGCCAGCACTTCGACGTCGATCCCCATCTCCGCCCCCCACTCCCCGTATCGGTTTCTCATCTCCGTCCAGTACGGATTGGCGAGTGTGATGACCAGCACCCCAAGCCTCTTCCCCCTGGGGAGCGACGAGAGGTCGCCCAGCTGCGACTCGACCTTCCGTATCGAATCCCCCACCATCGGATTCTCCCCTGCGGCCGCCGGGACGACCGCGAGACACAGCGCCGCCAGAAGCGCCCAACCCATCGAGACGAAACGTGAAGCTCCCATAACACCGATTCCTCCTTCAAAAAGTTTGAACAAAGCGCTTCTGAAACAATCTACCCAAAAGCTATGAAAAAGCGATCCACGAAACGCTCCGAGCTATCGTTTCCCCTCGGAGAAGAGGACCGCCGTCAGGAGAATCGCTCCCGTCACGAACTGCTGATAGTACGACGACACTCCGATCAGCACGAGGCCGTTCCGAATGACCCCCAGCAGCAGTCCCGCCAGCAGGGTCCCCGTTATGGAGGCAAACCCACCCTGAAGGCGCGTTCCGCCCAACACCACGGTGGCGATCGCATTCATCTCCATCATCGTTCCGGCCAGGGGCTCGGCGCTGTTCAGCTTTGCGGTCATGATGACCGACGCGGCCGAGGCGCAGATGCCGGAGAACACGTAAAGGGCCCCCTTGTAGAGATCCGCGGGGACCCCGCTGCGCCTCAGCGCCTCCTCGTTGCCCCCCAGGGCGAGGGCGTAGACCCCGAGCCGCGTCCGCAGGGCAAGCACACCGATGACGGTGAATACAGCAGCCGCAGCGGCTGAAACGGGAACACCGGCGACGCTCCCGCGGCCCAACCAGGCAAAACGGGCCGAGAACCCATAGATGGGGATGCCCTGCGTCAGAATAAGAGTTGCGCCGGCGATGAGGTTCATCGTCGTCAGGGTCGCCATGAAGGGCGTTATTCTCGCCCGAACCACAAGCAAAGCGTTCGCGAGTCCGATCAGAGCGCCCGTCCCGAGCCCCAGCCCGATAGTGACGCCCACCCCCCACCCCTCCCTGAGGGACAGGGCCATCACGACCCCGGACAGGGCCACGACGGCCCCCGAGGAGAGGTCGATCCCGGCGGAGGCCACGACGAAGGTCATGCCGACGGCGGCGATGAGGTTGATGCTGCTCTGCTCCGCGATGCTGCGCAGGTTCCCGAGGCTCCAGAAGTGGGGCGACAGGAAAGCAAAGAGGGCGGCGAAGCCCAACAGGGCCAGCCCCACCCAAAAGGGTTGGCTCATCCTAGGCATGAGGGTTCACCCCCGACATCCTGGCCACGACCTCCTCGACGGACGTCTCCCCCCTGCACCCCAGCCAAACCGCTGCGCCGCCCCGCAGGATGCAGATGCGGTCCGCCAGTTCCAGGACCTGAGGGATGTTGTGCGAGATGCAGAGGACGGCAAAATTTTTACGGCGAAGCCCATCCATCAACGCCAGGATATGCCCGCTCTCCCGCACCCCCAGGGCTGCAGTGGGCTCATCGAACGCGATGAGCCCCAAGCCGTCCGTATTCGTACTCCGGACCAGAGCACGGGCTACAGCCAGGGACTGACGCTGCCCCCCGGAGAGGGAGGAGGCCCGCGCCCTCGTGGAGGGAAGGACGACCCCCAGGCTCCCGAGCAAGTCGGCGGCCTCCCGGTGCATCCGGCGGCGGTTCACGAAAAGCCCGAACGCCAAGGGCTCCGCGCCCAGGAAGATGTTCGACGCCGCGTCAAACCCCTCGACCAGCCCCAGGTCCTGATACACCGCCGTGATCCCCCGGTCGAGGGGCCCCTTCGGGGTCAT
>NZ_CALIAA010000025.1 GCF_938040765.1 uncultured Fretibacterium sp. | reverse complement strand
TGTCATTGCAGTTATTTCCGTTACCCCAGGATGGCCTTGAGGTCGGCCTCGGGGGTCGTGATGGGCTGGATGTTGAAGGTCTTCTGGAGGAACTCCAGCACGGGCGGCTTGACGAACGCGGGCAGCGAGGGTCCCAGCCGGATGTTTTTGATGCCCAGCGAGAGCAGGGAGAGCAGGATGCAGACGGCCTTCTGCTCGTACCAGGAGAGCACCAGGGAGAGGGGCAGGCCGTTGACGTCGGTTCCGAAGGCCTCGGCGAGCGCCGAGGCGATCTTGAGCGCCGACGCGGCGTCGTTGCACTGTCCGACGTCCAACAGGCGCGGCAGGCCGTCGATGTCCCCGAAGTCCAGCTTGTTGAAGCGGAACTTGCCGCAGGCCAGGGTGAGGATCACGGTGTCCTTCGGAGCCTGAGACGTGAAGTCCGTGTAGTAGTTGCGGCCGCTCTTGGCCCCGTCACAGCCGCCGACCAGGAAAAAGTGACGGATCTTCCCGGCCTTGACCAGCTCCACGACCTTTCCGGCGGCGTTCAGCACGGCGTTGTGGCCGAAGCCCACCAGGATACGCTTGTCGTCGCCGTCCTCCTCGAAGCCCGGCGCGGCCAGGGCGGCCTCGATAACGGGCGTGAAATCCTTCTTTTCGTCGATGTGCCGGACGCCGGGGAAGGCCACCAGGCCCGTGGTGAAGATGCGGTCCGTGTAGTTCGTGGGCTTCTGGATGCAGTTGGTGGTCATCAGGATGGCGCCGGGGAAGGCCGCGAACTCCTTCTGCTGATCCTGCCAGGCCCCACCGTAGTTGCCGGCCAGGTGCGGATACTTCTTGAGGCGCGGGTAGCCGTGGCAGGGCAGCATCTCGCCGTGGGTATAGATGTTGATGCCCTTGCCCTCCGTCTGCTGGAGCAGCAGGTCCAGGTCGCGCAGGTCGTGTCCCGAAACCAGGATGGCCTTGCCCTTCAGCGGATGGATGCGGACCGGCGTCGGCTCCGGATGCCCGTAGACCTCGGTGTTTGCTCTGTCCAGGAGGTTCATGACCTCGATGTTCCACTTGCCGGCGTCCATCGCATGGGCCGTCAGCTCCTCGACGGTCATGACCTCGCGGCTCAGGGCGTCCAGCTTCTCGTGGAAGAACCCGTATATGCGCTCGTCCTCATAACCCAGGACGAAGGCGTGGTGCGTGTACGCCGCGCTGCCCTTCAGTCCGAGCAGGATCAGGTCGTAAAGGCCCTGGACGACGTCGCCGCGCTTCTCGGCCCAGCTTTGAGGCGTATACTGCCCGCCCGCTATCGCCATGTCGGCCATGCTCTCGGGGAGCGAGTCCACAGCGGGGCCGGATAGGGACTCGGCGGTCCTGCCCGCGCGGGCGCAGGCGTCCTCGTAGAGCTTCCTCGCCTTGCTCCGGACGACCCCTGCCTGGGTGATCATCTCGGCCATGCGGATGTTGTCGAAGTTGACGTTGGTCACCGTCGTGAAAAGCGCCTCGACCACGAAGCGGTCGATCTCCCCGTCGACCGCCCCGAGGCCGCGCGCACGGTGCGCGTACATCGCAATTCCCTTTGCCGCGTGGATCAAAAGGTCCTGAAGGTCCGAAACCTCCGCGGACTTGCCGCACACCCCCATCACGGTGCAGCCCGTCCCCTTGGCAGTCTGCTCGCACTGGTAACAGAACATCGCGATTCCCCCTCGTTTTGTCAAAGTCAACAGATTCTTATCTAAGAGTAAATAGGAACCT
>NZ_CALIAA010000024.1 GCF_938040765.1 uncultured Fretibacterium sp. | reverse complement strand
AGCAAAAATACAATGCAACGAGGTATAATTCCTCCACACTCGAGTACGGCGCATTCCCGAGGCTGTTTTTCGGCCTCGATTATGCTAAGATACGAAAGTAAAACACGGTTATCCCGTTGAACGAGCGGGCTCCGACAGGGAGCGGCAGGCGCATTCTTTCGACGACGTTTTCGATTCAGACGAGGAGGGGTCCTAATGCAGGAAAAATCCTTGCTGTCGCTGGCCTACGGCGCGGCACTCACGGGAGGGGGCAGGGCCGTCGCCTTTGCGGATATCGACGCTTTGACGCCCAGGCTTCGGGCGGGGGACGCCTGGCTGAGGGAAAACGCGGCCGCGGGCAAGCAGGGTTTCGGCTGGATGGACCTCCCGGGGCGCAACGTCGACGCCGTTCAGACTCTGGCCCGCTGGCTGGCCACCCGCGAATCGATCGTCCAGGTGGGGATCGGGGGGTCCGCACTGGGCAACCTCATGCTCCACAACGCCCTCCTCCCCTCCTTCTGGAACGAGCTGCCCTCCTCGAAGCGCAACGCGCCGCGCTTCTTTATGGCCGACAACGTGGACTCCGCCGAGAACCGCGCCATCTGGGACCTCATCAATCCGGAGAGCACCGCCGTCGTCGTCGTCAGCAAATCGGGAAGCACGGCGGAGACGGCCGCGAATTTCCTCTTCTTCTGGGAAAAGCTGAGGGACACGCTGGGAGAGGCATCGGCCCGCGAGCGGGTCGTCGTGGTGACGGACAAGGAGAAGGGGATCCTCCGTCCCTTCGTCGAGGAGACCGGGTGCAAGAGCCTGGTGCTTCCCGAGGACGTCGGGGGACGCTTCTCCGTTCTGTCCTGCGTCGGGCTCCTCTCGGCCTGGGCGCTCGGCATCGACTGCAAGGAGCTCCTGCAGGGGGCCCGCGAGCTCGACGCGCGGCTGAGCCGGTCCGCCTCGGTCCTGGAGAACCCGGCCTGGGTCCTGGCCGGGCTCAACCTCATGCACATGGACAGAGGGCGCAACATCAACGTCCTGATGGCCTACGCCGACCCCCTGGAGCGATTCGGGGAGTGGTTCGCGCAGCTCTGGGGCGAGTCCCTGGGCAAGGACGGCAGGGGGTCCACGCCCGTGCGCGCTCTGGGCGCCATCGATCAGCACTCGCAGATCCAGCTCTACACCTCGGGGCCGGACGACAAGTTCTACACCATCCTCACCGTGGACCAGGGCAAGGGGGACATCGCCCTGCCGGCCGCGGCCGAGAGATCCTTCGACAAGCTCTCCTACCTGTACGGGAAATCGATGGACACGCTGAGGAACTTCGAGGCCGAGGCCACGGCGGCGGCGCTGCACAAGGTCGGCCGTCCCGTCGTCTCGCTCTCCATCCCGACCCTGGACGCCTTCCGGCTGGGGGCGCTCATCCAGTTCTACGAGTACGTAACGGCCCTGACGGGCTACCTCATGGAGGTGGACCCGTTCGACCAGCCCGGTGTCGAGCAGGGCAAGAATTATACCTACGGACTGATGGGGCGCTCCGGTTTCGAGGCGGAAGCGCAGGAGGTCCGCACCCTGTCCGGCAGGATCGGAGAGCGCGTCGCCGCCTTTTGAACCGTTCCCCTTTTGAACCGAGGAAAGGGGACAAAACGATTCCCCGTGGGAAGGCCCTTCGGTTCGGGGCCCTTCCGCGGGGAACGTTTATATGATTCCCTATGAGGATGCGACGACGAAGGGGCTCACTCCGCCCTGCGCATCCTCGCCTCCGCGGCCAGGCGGATCACCCCCGCCGCAAGCTCCAGCCCCAGGGACGTCGTGTTCACGGCGAGGTCGAAATCGTGGACGTCGCCCCATTTCGACGTCGTATAATGCTCGTAGTAGTTGGCCCGCCCGCGATCCATACGGTTCAGCAGGTCCTCGGCGCCGGCCTCCGGGACCCCGTACTGCGAGACGATTCGACTCAGACGGTCCTCCCTCTCTCCATGCACGAAGACCTTCAGGCAGTTCGGGTCCCTGCGCAGCAGATACGCGGCGCACCTCCCGACAAGGACGCACCCGCCCTCCTCCGCCAGGCGCTCGATCACCTTGGACTGAGCGATGAAGAGCCGGTCTCCCACGGGCGGCTCGACCCAGAACAGGCCGTCCCGAACCGCGCCGCCCCCCATCGAAAGGCTGAAGAGAAACTTGTTCGCCGCCTCGGTCTCGGCATCCTCGAAGGCCTCGGGGGCAAAACCGCTCTCCCGGGCCGCGAGGGCTATCAGCGCCCTGTCGTAGAACCGAAGGTCCAGCTCCTGCGCAATCCTTTCCCCAAGCAGGCGTCCGCCGCTGCCGAACTCCCTGCTGACCGCCACCACCAGACGACGCATGACCCGACACCTCTCATCTCTCTCAGCTTTTTCCATTCCGATTCCAGATCATTCGTAGACAAGGCGGCTTTTGCGAACCGCAGCGAGGGCGTACAAAGAGGTACGTCGAGCAAGGTGCGCAAAAACAACGAAGTATGCGATCGATCCGGAATCGGAATCAGGGGGAGACCGCCGCTGCGGGAAACACGCTCCGCCCCAAAAGGCTCGGAAGACAGCCGCAGTAGTTCTGCCGGTACAGCCCCATCTCCCGGGACAGCTTCAGGGACCTCAGGAAGCCGTCGTGTTTGCGCCACACGCGGGGCTCCCAGTCCAGCCCGTGGCGGCCGCAGATCTCCGCCCCCAGGCGAAGGATCCTCGGGACGTCCTTATGCGGACTGATCGTCAAGCTGGAGCACAGGCGCCCATAGCCCCTCCTCCGAGCCTCGAGGGCCGCGGCCTCCAGCTGGAGGGCGAAACAGGCCGTGCACCTCAGGCCCCCCTCCGGCTCCTCCATCAGGCCGGCCATCCTGTCGAACCAGCTCCTGGGAAGATAGGGGGCCTCGACTACGGGCACGGACTCGCAGTCCCGGAGGGTGCGCAGCGCGGCAAGGCGCCGGAGGTACTCCTCCTGAGGATGGATGTTGGAGCCGTAGAAAAAACCGGACACCTCCCACCCCTCCGCCTGAAGCTCGCGCATCGGCACCGTCGCGTCGGGCGCGCAGCAGATATGAAGCATCATGCGCCGCGCCGTCATGACAATCCGTCCCTCTTCAAACAGCGCTGCCTCGAACGGAGCCGCACGCGCCGCTCAGCCCCTCAGGCGGGCGAAGGTCCCGGCAATGCCCTCGGGGCTCAGGCCCATCGCGCGGTAGACCTCGGCGGCGGGGCCGGAGTCCCCGTAACGGGTCACGCCCATGGCCTCGAATCGGACCGAGGCCGAAAATCCGCCGCGAACCATCTCCAGGGCCATGATCGCCCCCATGCCGCTCCCCACGTGATGGTCCTCGACGGTGAGGACATACTCCGAGGCGCAGGCCTCCTCGAGGGCGGCCCGGTCCACCTCGAGGGGACAGGAGACGCTCCAGACCGAGACGTCGATCCCCCGCCCGGCCAGGAGCCCGGCGGCCGCAAGAGCCTTCTGGGTCATCGACCCCAGAGCGAAGATCGTCCCCATCCCGCCCTGCCGCACCCGGACCGCCCGGCCGTACTCGAAGCGGTAGTCCCCGGCGAAGACGGGGGCCCCGTGCGCATCCACGACGGCATCGACCTTGCTGCGCCCCATCGCCAGGCAGATGCACCCCGGCGTGCCCAGCATCCAGCGCGCCGCCCGGTCCGTCTGGTTCGGGTCGGCCGGGACCACGAGCTTCCACCCGAAGTTGTTGCGCAGCAGCCCGACGTAGTCGATGCACTGGTGCGTCTTCCCGTCCTCCCCGACGTCGAGGCCGACATGGGTCAGGACGGTCTTGTTGCCCGCGTGGTTGATGTCGTTCAGGCGCTGCTGGTTGTACACCTCGTCGATGCCGAACACGCCGAAGTCCGCCCAGACGGAGACGACGCCCGCCGCCGCCGCGGCCCCCGAGGCCGTGGCCGTGGAGTGCTCCTGGATTCCGCACTGCACGAAACCGGACGGACACGCCTTGCGGAACTCCTCCGTCATGACGGAGGGGGCGAGGTCGCAGTCGAACACCAGCAGGGGCGTCCTCCCCTCCTTTCCGCAGTTCAGGCTTCCCACGTCGGCCAGAGCACGGCCGAAGGCTCCGCGGTTGTCCATCTTCGCCCCGTCGTAGGTGAAGGCCTTTCCCAGGTCCAGGGAGGGGACGAGGGGCTCGACCTTCCTGCCCGTGAAGCGGGAGGGGGCCGCACGCAGCTCCAGCGCCTTTTCCAGGACGCCGGGATCGCCCCGCAGCCCCTCGATGACCTGTTCGTAGACATCCTTCTTCGGGGACTTTCCATGGTATTCGTGCGTCCCCTCCATGGCGCCGCCGTTCTTGCCCATGACCGTGCGGCAGAGCAGGACCGTCGGGCGTCCCCCGGACCCCGCGCCGCGCAGCGCCCCGTAAAGGGCCTGGAAGGAATGCCCGTCGCACTCCACGACCTCCCAGCCGTCCGCCTCCCAGAGGGCCTTCAGGTTGCAGGGCATCACCGCGTCGAGGTTCCCCGAGATCTGAATGCCGTTCCAGTCGACCAGGGCGACGAGATTCTCGAGCCCCTCCTTCACGGCCATACGCCGGGCCTCGGCGAGCTGCCCCTTCGTCTGCCCTCCGTCCCCCATCAGGACATAGGTGCGCCCTTTGCAGCCCCGCGCCCTTTGTGCCAGCGCAAAGCCGACGCCTGCGGAGAGCCCCTGCCCCAGGTTTCCCGTCCCCCAGTCGACGCCCGGGATGTCGCGCTCGACGTGGCCCTGAAAGACGCTGCCGCAGCTCCGGAAATGGGAGACGGCCTCAACGGCGTCGAAGAATCCCCAGGCGGCGAGGGCCGCGTACACCCCGGCCGAGGTATGGCCATGCGAGACGACGACGTAGTCCCGATTTGAGCTTCCGCAGTTTTCCGGCGTGAGGTTCGCCACGCCGTAGACGGACAGGAACATCTCCATGCTGGAAAACGCGCCGCCCGGATGGCCGCTGTTGGCGGCCGCGACCATGGTCACGGCATCGATGCGGGCCAGGCGCGCCGCCTCCTCCAGGGAGACGATCTGTTCTCCGGAGAGGGAGGGGACCGGAAAGCCATGCAGATGGGGCAGAGACATTGCGCTTCACTCCTTTTTCAAGATCAAGAAAAGCGATTGACCGCGGCCTTCGCAGCCGCCGCAGAGGAGACGGGAAAAAACGCCTCTCCCTCACGGCGGGTGATGTAAGAAGGACACGAAAAGAGGGACACGAAACCGAACGGACTTATTATACAAGGAGAGGGAATGGAGGTGGAACGAAAAACAAAAAAGGGCGCTCCGCATTTTGCGGAAGAGCCCTTGTCGTCGCAATATGGTCGGGACGAGAGGATTCGAACCTCCGACCCCCTGCACCCCATGCAGATGCGCTAGCCAGACTGCGCTACGTCCCGAACACGACCACATATTTTAGCGTTTTTTTGAAAAAGGTCAAGATGCCTGCCGCTGCCTGTCGTTGTTCTGAGATAATGTCACCCCTCGGACAGGCCGACGCCGAATCTTGTCAAAAGCGCTCCGTTAATGTCACGGCGAATTCGGCAGGGACTTCGGTAAGAGCGATTATTCGTCTCCCTGGTCCGCGCTCTCGTACATCCGGCCGGTCGTGCCGACCTCCGCCCCCGAGGACTTGCCGTCGACGAGGACCTTCGCGTTCGCCTTCGTCGCCGCGTCGTACGAGCTGTCCGCGTTGGTGCGCCCGAGGATCGTCCCGGGGGTCACAGCTCCGTCGATCGTGCCGGACACGGAGCAGTTCGTGATCCTGAAGGCCGTCTCCTTGCCGTAATAGTAAAGACCCGTTCCGACAAGGCCGCCGACGTGCGTCGCATCCTTCGCGTCGATGTCGATCGTCACGGAGCAGTTGTCGATGATCGCGGGGTAGTTGGTCACAGAGTGCTTCGCCTTGTCCGGGTGCGTTCCGGAATAGCCGCACAGGCCGCCGATGGCGTGCCCGCCGTTCGTCGTGACGATCTTTACGTCGGCCCTGCAGTTCGTGATCGAATCCATCATCTCGAGGCAGCCGCCGATGCCGCCCATGCCGACCGGCTCCCTCCCGGAGGCCTTCACCGTGCCGGAGGCGGTGCAGCCGCTGATCGTGCCGCCGAAACTGCCGCCGACGATGAGGCCGCCGCACTCGGCTATGTCGTCCTGGACGATGCGGTCGGGGAAGTTGTTGTCGCCTATCAGCTCGATCTCGACGCCCTGGGTCCGGCAGTTGCGGATCGTTCCGTGGCTATTGCCGCCGATGACCCCGCCGACGCAGTTGAGGCCGAGGATGGAGGAGCTGCCGGTCAGCGCGACGTTCTCCACGGCGCCCAGGTTGTAGCCGACGACTCCGCCGATCGCCACAGACTTCCTCTCCCCCGCGGGGAGATGAGTGACGTGAACGAACGCATTGACGACGTTGAGGTCCTTGATCGTGCCGCTGCTGACGCCGAAGAGTCCGGCTCCGACGGTGAAGGCATCCGTCTCGTAGCGCAGGTTGGACACCGTGCGGCCCGCCCCGTCGAAGGTGCCGCGGAAGAAGGTCGATCGTTTCTCGTGGTCGTTCATATTCCCGATCGGCGTCCACTTGATGCCCCTGAGGTCGATGTCGGCGCTCAGCTTGAAGTACCGCCCCGAATAGCCATCCCGTTTCCCGCCGTTGACGTTCGCGGCGAGGGACAGCAGGCTGTCCGCGTTCAGCCGACGGATCGATGGGGGTGCGGTCTTCTGGGGCGGTGGTCAACGGAGGTCT
>NZ_CALIAA010000023.1 GCF_938040765.1 uncultured Fretibacterium sp. | reverse complement strand
GTTTTGAGCCAAGGCAGGTTCGAGCCGAGATGGAAGCGGGAAATCAGGTCCTGAAAAAACAAGACAATCCGAAGGGAAGGCCGGTACGATGAACAAGGAAGCGCAAAACAAGGAAGAGTACGTTTACAAGCCCGCATGGAGGAGCTTCTGTCTGCACATTGCGGCGATGGTCGCATGTCTCGTGCTGGTCGCCATCGTCTCACTCAATGTCTCCATGGATGCCGCCTATCAGAAAGCTCTATGGGGGTTTTTCGTGCTGTTCGTCCTCGTCGTCTTCGGCAATATGTTCTTCAAGCGCATGGAGACCACGCTGATCGTCCGTCCCGACGAGGTCGCCTTCGAGAAGGGCATCCTGAAGCGGGAGTCCATAGAGATCGGGATGCGCAGCATCCGGACCGTTCAGGTGACCCAGCGGATCATACAGCGCATTCTGAACGTGGGGGATATCGCCGTCGCCTCCTCCGGAACCGACGGCTACGAGATTCTTGTCGCCAACATGCCTTCGCCTCACGATATCCGCAACCAGATTCAGGAGCGCGCGCGTGTTGAGGACAAGCCGCAGACGGACGGGGCGAACGGAGACAAAGCCCGGGCGTAGCGACAGGTTGGCCGTCCCGACGTCATGGGGGAACAATGCGGCACGGGCTCCGGAAAATTCCGAGGCCCGTGTTTTTTGTTCCTCGGGCCGGGGGCGTTCATCCTCCGGCGAGGGCCGAAGCCATCCGGGGAGGGTATAATTTTTTGTGGAGCGGGAGGCTTTGCCCGGCGTTGCTTTTTTGAGAAACGCGGGGCACAAAAACATGGAGGGGCGGGATGTGCCATGCTGTTCAAGACGGCCGAACAGAAATCGACGATAAGGCGTGAGATCCAGGGGGGAGTCGGGGAGGCTCAGTGTCTTTCCGCGATAGCGCGCGGCGAGGGCCCGGCGGAGAGCCGCTTCAAAATGGTGAGCAGGATGACCTTCGAAGCGGGGTCGAGCATCGGGCTCCACACGCATGAAACGGACGAGGAGATCTACATCGTCCTCTCCGGTAAGGGAATCTATACGGACGACGATGGGTCCCGGCGCGAGGTGGGGCCGGGCGACGTCTCCCTGACGATGCGGGGACAGCGGCATGGGCTCGAGGTATCGCGGGAGGGGCCCCTGACGCTTATGGCCGTGATCGCGGAGTGACGGTCGGCTGGGAAAACTCCTGACCTCGAGGGGACCGAGATGCGGGGCGGCAAAAAAGGGGCCGCCCGGCAGGGCGGTCCCTTTTGTATTCCAGTCCGGCGGGATAGGGGACGGATCAGAACGCCGCCAGCTTCTCCCCCCAGGCCGTGCAGTTCGCAATGGCCGCATCGTCCGGCGTCTCGTTGACCGCCAGGCCGTCGTCCATGAGCGTTACGCCGCCGCTGCGGCAGCGGTCGGCCCACGTGCGCAGCCACTCCCCGTCGCCCCATCCGTAGGAACCGAAGATGGCGACCTTCTTCCCCTTCAGCCCCGGAAGCGCCTCGGCGAAGAACGGCTCCATCTCTCCCTCCTCGATGACCTCGACGCCCATCGAGGGGGACCCGAAGGCCACGACATCGTAACCCGCAAGATCGGCCACGGCAACGTTCGCCACGTTCTTGCACTCCACCGCGGCGCCCTTTCCCTCGGCTCCCTTGGCAATCGCCTCCGCCATCTTCTCGGTATTGCCCGTGCCCGACCAGTAGACCACCATAATCTTCGACATTCCACAGACCTCCTCGTTCTTTTCGGCTCCCTCGGCCGCAGGGCCCCAGCACTTCGAAGTCCTTGCCGCCTTGGCCGACTACAGACGAAAGCCGTTCCCGTTCAACAGGGAACGGGCCGCGTCGCACTCCGCCCGCCGATACCGCCTGAAGGCGCGGCGGGCCTTCTCAACGTTGCCGTAAACCTTCCAGTACCCCACAGCCAGGCTTTTGGCCCCTCTGTGCTCCAGGAATCCCCTGACGTCCTCGGGAGGATAGTCGAGAAAAAGGCCGATCTCGTGGGGAAACTCGAGGCGAAAGCGCTTCTGGAGGTGTTCCAGGCAGGCGTCCAGACCGAAGGGGAAGACGTACCCCCGATCCGCAAGGATGTCGCGCACGGCCTTCGAGGCCAGAATCCGCTCCAGCAGCCTGCGTCGATAGATCATGACCAGCGCGCTGCCTGAAGCGGAGGCCGCCCGGCCGTTGAGCAGCACCGCCTCCACGCCCAGGGGATGCAGCCAACTCTCGCCCCGTGCCCTCCACAGGGCCCGGACATCCTCCCCGTCGCGCCTGAGGTTGAGCAGGGTCGCCGCTTTGAGGCCTTTTATTGTTGGCGCCCCAAAACAGAACACGAGGGCCTTGAGATATTCCTCCGTGTCCGTCTCCCGAATCGATTCCATCAAGCTTTGGATAATCGGTTTTTTCATCGCCGCCGCATCCATCGTAAAAGCCTCCCGCCAGCAAAAACTGCCGTAAAGCCCCGCTTGTGGCTCAAACAAAAAATTTTATGTTTGACATTGAAAACTTATATCGAAATGCATTTTTTGTCAAGCAGGAAAAGGGGATGGGATGACGGCGACAGGAAAGGGGGACGGGGTTGGTCCCCCGTCAATGCCCAAGCAGGCGGCGTCCGTTGACCCAAAAGTAGAGGGAGGCCAGGAGGAACGATACCGTATCGGTGATGGGGAAGGCGCACCATGCGCCCTTCAGCCCGAAGAGGCCCGACAGGCTCCATACCAGCGGGATGATCAACAGAAACTGACGCAGCACCGAGAAGCAAAGCGAGGGAATCCCCCGCCCGATCCCCTGGTAGAACCCGGAGAAAAGGATCTGGAAGCCGGCGAACACGATGCCGAACGCAATGAACCGGGCGCCCGTGACGCCCTGGGCGATCAGCTCCGGGTCGTCGGAGAAGATCGCGAAGAGCCGGTCCGGGAAGAGGAGCAGGGCGCAGGAGCCTAGGCAGCAGATCGCCGTGGCGGTCAGGGCCGACAGCTTGAGGGCCTGCCACACGCGCTTGAGGTTTCCGGCCCCCCAGTTGTAGCCGACGATGGGCACCATCCCCTGGTTCATCCCGAGGATCGGCATCACGATCAGGGAGTTGGTGCGCTGGATGATGCCGTACGCCGCCATCCCCGCATCCCCTCCGTACCTCGCGAAGGTGTTGTTCAGAAACCCGATCGTGAGGGCGATTCCGATCTGGTTGAAGAAGGCGGACGTCCCCACCCGGACGATCTCGGCCAGGAGCCTGGGTTGGGGCCGGAGACAATCCGCCCTCAGCCTCAGCACGCTTCTTCCGGAGAGGTAATACCAGGCGAGCCAGACCGCCCCCAGCGTCTGGCTGATGGCGGTGGCCCAGGCCGCCCCCGCCACGCCCATCCCGAGGTTGAAGATAAAGACTGCGTCCAGGAGTACGTTCATCAGCCCCGATATCAGCATGGTGACCATGGCGAGCCGGGCGTTGCCCTCGCCCCTCGCGGCGCTGTTGCTGACGATGGAATAGGAGAAGGCCGGGATCGAGAGACCCACGATGCGGACGTAGACGATGGAGTCGCGGACGATGGATTCCGAGGCGCCGAGAACGCGCACCAGGGGTTCCGCAAAGAGGGCGATGGCCCATGCCATGATCGCCCCCAGGATCAGCGAGACCGACGTGATCGTCCCCAGTGCGCGTTCCGCACGGTCGACGTCGCGCGCGCCCAGGCTTCTGGATATCAGGGACACCCCGCCCGAGCCCAGCAGCAGGGCGAAGGCCATGACCACGATCTGGACGGGAAAGGCGGAGAAGACGGCCGCGATGCCCTGAGGCCCGACGCTGCGCCCGACGAAAAAAGCGTCCACGACGTTGTAGAGGGATTGAACCAGCATCCCCACCACGGAGGGCGTCGATAGACGCAGAAGAAGTTTCCCCATAGGTTCGCGCCCGAGCGCCTCGACGTCCCGCATCATGCCACCCCTTGTCCCCGTACCTGGTTTCCCCTTATTTTACGTCATTTGTGCCGACCTTGCCGGGTGAATGTCCAAAATACGGTCGGGCATCGGGATGCGTCACGCGGAGGGCCGTTCCGTCCCCCTTCCGGCCCTGGCCGAGTTCAGGACGGCCAGCAGCGCCACCCCGACGTCGGCGAAGATGGCCTCCCACAGTCCGATGGAGCCGATGAATCCCAGGACAAGAAAGAGGAACTTGGCGCCCAGCGAGGCCGCGATGTTCTGTCTCACGATGCTGCACGTCCGCCGTGCGATCTCCGCCAGCTCCGCCACGCGCGAGGGCGAGTCGTTGAGGAGCACGGCGTCCGCCGCCTCGATGGCGACGTCGGAGCCCAGGGCCCCCATGGCGATCCCCACGTGGGCCGAGGCCAGAAGCGGGGCGTCGTTCACCCCGTCCCCCACGAAGGCGGCCGGCCGGTCCTCCGTCAGCTCCCGGAAGGCCTCCACCTTCATCTCGGGCAGGAGCCCGGCGCGAAAGCCGTCCATCCCCAGCTCTCCGGCCACGCGCTCCGCGGTGTCCCTGCGGTCTCCCGTCAGCATGTAGCTTCGGATCCCCCTGTCGTGCAGCGCTTTGATGGTCCGGGGGGCGTCGGGCCGTATGACGTCCGAGACCGCGACCGTCCCCAGAAAGCGCTTGTCCCGCCCCACATAGATCAGGGTGGCCGAAGAATCGCCCCGGGCCTCGAGGGCGTCCACCCCGTTCTCCCGGAGCCACTCGGCCCTGCCCGCATAGAACGCCTCGCCGTTCCGGATGGCGCGCACGCCCTTGCCGGCGGCCTCCGTGGCCTCGATATCCCCGGGGTTGACCGTCCCGAAGGCCTCCCGGACGGAGCGGGCCAGGGGATGTCCCGACAGGGCCTCGGCGACGCGGGCCGCCTCCCGGAGCTCCTTCTCCGCCACCCCCTTTGCGGGGATGACGGCCGTGACCTTGAACACCCCCTCCGTCAGCGTGCCGGTTTTGTCGAAGGCCACTGCGGTGATCCCGCTCATCACATCGAGGACGCTTCCGCCCTTGACCAGGATGCCCCGCCTCGACGCGGCCCCGATGCCCCCGAAGTACCCCAGCGGCACGGAGATGACCAGGGCGCAGGGGCAGGAGACCATCAGCACCACGAGGGAGCGGTAGAACCACTCCCGCCATCCTCCTCCGAGGACGAGGGGCGGAACCAGAAGCGTCAGCAGGGCGACCCCGAAGATTGCGGGAGTGTACCAGGCCGCGAAGCGCGAGATGAACCGCTCCACGGGGGACTTGTTCGCCGCGGCGCGCTCCACCATGTCCAGCACGCGGGCGATCTCCGAGGACTCGAAGGGGCCGGACGCCTCCACGACCAGCGAGCCGTCCAGGCAGACCGTCCCGCCGTAGACCCTCGAGCCGGCCACGGTGCGCACGGGGACCGACTCACCCGTGATGGAGGCGGTGTCGACCTGAGACTCCCCGGAGACGACCGTGCCGTCCACCGGAATCCTCTCCCCCGGCCGGACCACCACCTTCATGCCCGTCGTCACGGCCTCCGGGGGGAGGTCCTCGATGTCGTCCCCATCCAGAACGTGGGCCACCTTGGGCTTCTCGGCGAGCAGGGCCCGGACGGACCGGCGCGAACGGCCCGCCGCCCGCCCCTGTAGCCACTCCCCAAGCTGATAGAGGACCATGACGGCCAGGGCCTCCGGCAGTTCCCCCAGGCCGACGGCCGCCAGGGACGCCCCGCCCATGAGGGTGAACTCGTTGAAGAAGTCCCCTCTGCGCAGGCTGCTCCACCCGTGGCGCAGCACCGGCATTCCGCAGAGCAGCCAGGGGACGCCATAGAAGATGCCGCGCCGGACGGGCGGGAGCGAATCGCCTATGAAGAACCCCACAAGCAGGACCAGAAACCCCATGAACTGAACGGCGAGCTCCCAGAAGTCCGGCTCGTCCTCCTCTCCGGAATGGCCCGAGCAGATACCGCAGCACCCCTCGCACCCGTGTCCCTCGTTTCCGTGCTCTTCACATCCGTGCCCTTCCATGGAACCGTGCCCGTGGGGTTCGTCATGGCCGTGACCGCAGCCGCAGGTTTCCCCGCAGGCATCTTCGTCTTGGTGATGTTCGTGATATCGGTGTGTCTGATGTCGATGTTCGTGATGTCCGCCGCAGCCTTCCTCATGCCCGTGTCCTCCGCAGGGGACGCCGTCCCCCGGCCCGAGTTTCATCTCCGCACCGCTCATGGCTTCGCCCTCCAATCCACATTCCAATGGTCCGCACCCCACGGGCCTCCGCGCTCCGACAGGGCCGGAGGACGGGGCGCGGAAGATCACACCAGGCGGGAGAACTGCTCCAGGGCCCCGGAGAGGCGGTCCAGGACCTCTTCGCCGTTGCCCTGCCGGATGCCGTCTAGGACGCAGTGGTGCAGGTGTCCCTCCAGGATGTACTGCCCCACCTTGTGCAGGGCCGCCTTGACCGAGCCGATCTGGATGAGGATGTCCTCGCAGGGCTTGTCCTCCTCCACCATCCGCACGAGCCCGCGCACCTGGCCCTCGATCCTCCTGAGACGGCGAACGATGTCCTTCTCATCGATGCATTGCAACATGAAATCCCATCGCCCCTCTCGATACCCCTATGGGGTATTCATATACCCCTCTAGGGTATCTCTTTTTCGGAAGATGTCAAGAAAAATCGTAGGGATTGGGGGCGCTGGCGGAAATGGCCGTAGCCCGGCCGCCTCCGGGCGGAGGGCGGTATAATGAGGAAGCGCGGGCCTGGCCCGCTCTTTCGATTTCGGCTTCGTTATGGGGGGACGTATATGCCGCTCCAGGATTTTTCGAGGGCCGAGGCGGCGGCGCTTCTGCCGGGCCGTCCGGCCGACATGCACAAGGGGGACCGCGGGCGGCTGCTTGTCGTGGGCGGTTCCGACCGTTATCCGGGCGCTCCCGCCCTGTCCGCCCTGGCGGCGCTGCGCAGCGGAAGCGGGGTCGTCAGCCTGCTCTCGTCCCCCGCGGTGTGCGCCGCCTGCGCGGCGCGGATCCCCGAGGTCGTCCATCTGCAGGAGGTGGGGGACTGGGCCCGGACGGCCTTGAACGAGGCTCCCTCCCTTGCCGCTGCGGTCCTGGGGCCGGGGCTGGGGCGCGCGGCCGAGTCCCTGAACGTGGTTCGGGAGCTCTGGGTCCGATGGCCCAAGCCCCTTCTGGTGGATGGCGACGGCCTGTTCGCCCTGTCCGGCGTTGCGGTCTCGGCCTGTCCCCCCCGGGACGACGCGGTGCTGACCCCCCACGAGGGGGAGGCCGCCCGCCTTCTGGGGATCTCGTCGGATGCCGTGCGAGGCGATCGCCCGAGCGCGGCGCGGCGACTGGCGGAGCGTTGGGGCTGCGTGCTGCTCAAGGGGAACCCCACGATTGTGGCCTGTCGCGGGGAGGAGGCGGCCCGCCGTTTGAGCTGGGGCGGGCCGGAGCTCTCCGTCCCCGGCTCGGGCGATGTGCTCTCCGGCTGTATCGGGGCCTTCCTGGCGATGGGGCTTGCGGCGCGGGACGCGGCGCTGTTGGGCGCCTCCCTGCACGGCATGGCGGGGGCCCGCCTGCGCTCCGGAGGCGTGGACGGCGTGCTGGCCTCCGAGATTGCGGATGCCCTGCGTCCTGCGATAGAGGCGCTGCGTTCATGAGGCGCCGGCGGGTGGACTGGGACGAGGAGATTCGGAAGACGGACCGCATCCGGAGGAGAGGGTTCGCCCTGAGCGCCCTGAGCCTCGCCGTGGCCCTGGGGGTCATCTTCGGGGTGGGACGGATGGGCGGCGTCGACGTCTCCATGCCGCGCAAGGTCGTCGCGATTGCCTGTCTGGTTCTTGGCGTCTTCCTGTTTCGCGTCGTCCTGAGGCGGCGCGAGCGTCTGCGGCGGGAGCGCGAGGAGAGGGAATCCGAGGGGAGGGAATCATGAGGGCGGCGTTTCGGATCGCCTCCCGGTCCGAGGCGGCGACGCGGTGCCTCGGGCGGGTCCTGGGGATGGCCCTGCTGCCCGGCGTGACCGTATTGCTCGCGGGAGATCTGGGGGCCGGCAAGACCGCCTTCGTCAAGGGGGTGGGGAACGCGCTGGGCGTTGACGGCGTGCGCAGCCCCTCCTTTACCCTGATCAACGAGTACCGCACGGAGCGCTTCCTCCTGGCCCATGCGGATCTCTACCGTCTGGACCCCGAGGGGGTGGACGAGCTGGGCCTGGAGGAGTACGCCGGGGCCGGGGATGCCGTGCTGATGGTGGAGTGGCCGGAACGCTGGCGCTTTCCGCCGGGGACGGAGGTGCTGAACGTGGCGCTGGGTGTGCGGGGGGAGGAGGAACGCGTGTTCGAGGTTCGCTCCGTCGGGGAGCGGGCGGACGAGGCGGCGGACGCCCTGCTCGCCGGTGCGAAGGACTGCCCCGGCGCGGAGCTTTTGTGAATGGCCCGGAGGAATCCCCTCGATGAACTCGATGAAAAAAATGAAAGATGATGTGATGTTGGTCCTGGATTGCAGCCTGCGCCTCACCGGCGCGGCCGTTGCTCGGTGCGGCGAGGTCCTGTCGCAGGAGAGCGAGGACCTGGGGCGGCGGCAGGCGGCGGAGCTGCCCCTGATGGCGGAGCGCGTCCTGGCGGCGGCGGGCATGACGTTCGCCGACATCGACTTGATGGCGGTGACGAGCGGCCCCGGGTACTTCACGGGCATCCGCGTGGGCGTCGCCTATGCGGCGGCGCTGGCCTACGGGCTGGGGGTGCGGATCGTCCCCGTATCGTCCCTGGAGATGCTGGCCTCGTCCCACCCGGCTTTTTCGGAAGGGGAGGTCCTGGCGGTGGTCTACGCGGGGCGCGGATTCGTCTACGCGGCCTCGTTCGGCTCCGGATCCGATGCTCTTCCCGTGGGCGAGTACGGAGGGGAGCCCCTGGGGGCGTGGATGAAGGGGCGTTCGGGGGCCGCCGCGGTCTCCGACGACCCCGGCCGGGCCGCCGAGGCCGCGGGGCTGACCTTCCCCATCATCCCGATTCGCCCGGACGTCGCGAAGGCGGCCGAATTGGCGTGGGACCGGCGCGCTCTCGCGGTCTCGCCCCTCGAGCTCCGGGCCGTGTACTGCCGGGCGCCCCAGGGGACGGTCTGATCCGTATTTTTTGTCGCCGAGTTTGTTCGTCGTCGGCGGTTTCCTGATAGACGTAGAAATGCCTGATGCTCTTTCTGCGGTTAGGATAGGCAACTTTAGTTGGTTCAAAATTCACGAGAAAGATCGAAGTCATTATAAAACGGTCCGTTCCATATTAACTAAAACGTCTTGTAATAAAGGGTTTTGTTAAAAATATTGTTTGACTTCCCTTGGGTAAGAGAGTATATTACTAAAATAGTGCCTCAATATTTTTGATTCATAAAAATAAAGGAGGAACATGGAAATGGTGAAGAGCTCTACGGATCAATGTCTTGAAACCCGTAAGATTTGGGAATTTGCGGATGGAGAGACACGTCCCCCAGGTATTGCACATATTGTCATCGTAGCACTTTTTTCTGGGATTGGCATTGTTGTCGGGACATTTGGCAGCTTGGCCGTGCCTCTGGGGTTCGTTACCGCTTTTTGGCCGGCACAGGCCATCCAATCTGTGGGAAGCATTTGGTATGGAATGTGGGGGGGGATTGCCTCCGTGGTTTTCCCGATTATATCGAATGCAATGTCGGGTAGCGCTCCTTTACCGGTTTCGCTGGCTTATATTCCAGGGAACTTTTTCCAGGGTATGCTGGCAGGTATTGCCTTCCGTATGTTGAAAGCCGATCCCTGTCTGCGATCCGTGCGAGATTGGATTATCTTCTTCATTTTTGGCGTTGTTGC